>VBKQ01000260.1:0-12960 GCA_005879505.1 Deltaproteobacteria bacterium | reverse complement strand
CGATCCAGCACATCCGCGAGCAGCAACCTGGACTGCCCGCGATCGCCGTCCTTCGCGAACCCGGCATGCCGGCAGGTGAGGCGCCCGCGGCGGATCCCGTCATCGTTCTGCGCAACCCGAGCAACATCGAATTGGCGATGGCGGTACGAGCGATGATTGCGGCGCCGGCCGTGCCCGACTCCACGATCGCGACCTCCGGCATTTCCGACATCCAGCCGCGTTCGTACGCGCACCTGGCCGGGCTGCTTCCCCGTGCGCTCGAGCGCATCCTCAGGTTCGACGTCGGCGCGGCCGTGATCGCGCGCCCCGGCTCCGAGCCCGTGATCGACGTCCACGCCGTTGCGGAGTGCCCGCAGGAGGCGTTGGATTGGGTGCGACAACGCGCGCTGACGCTCTACCGTCTCGTCGCCGGGGGCTTGGCCGACGAGGGGGAAGATATTGCCCGCGACAGGCAGACCCCTCCGGTCCGCTCGTCGATGTATTTTCCCCTCGCGAGCGAAGGCATCGTCGTCGGCCTCACCTATCTGGCCTCGTACCGTCCGAGGGCTTTCTCCCCGGAGGACGAGCGGGTGCTGGCCGAGCTCGCCACGCACGCATCTGGCGCGTATCGACGGGTGGAAGGTTCCGTGCACCGGCTGCGCCTCACCCCGCGGCAATCGCAGGTGCTCGCGCTGATCGCGTCCGGCCTGTCGGACAAGGAAGTCGCGTCACGACTCGGGCTGGCGCACCGCACGGTGCGTACCCATGTCGACCGGCTGCTGCGCGAGCACGGGCTCCGCAGCCGGACGGAGGCGGTCGCGGCGTGGCTGCGCGGACAGCAGGAGTAGTTACTCTGCCAGGCCCTTCTCCTTGAGCAGCCGCCAGACCTTCTCCGGCGTGATGGGAATTTCGACGTGGCGCACGCCGAGGTGCGCGAGCGCATCGACCACCGCGTTTGCAATCGCGGGCGGTGCGCCCACGGTTGCCGACTCTCCCACGCCCTTCGCGCCGAACGGATGGTGCGGCGACGGCGTGACCGTCTTCGCGGTCTCCCAGCTCGGGGTCTCCACCGCCGTTGGCAGCAGGTAGTCCATGAAGCTTCCGCCCGTGATGTTTCCCTCGTCGTCGTAGCTGATCTCCTCGAGCAGCGCGGGCGCGAGGCCCATGGCCAGGCCGCCGTGGATCTGGCCGTCGACGATCATGGGATTGATGATGTTCCCGCAGTCGTCGACCGCGACGAACCTGCGCACCTTGACCTGGCCGGTGCCGCGATCGATGTCGACCACCGCGATGTAGGAGCCGAACGGGAAGGTGAGATTCGGCGGGTCGTAGTACGAGACCGCTTCCAGCCCCGCCTCCATTCCCTGCGGGTGGTTGGTATACGCGGCGAGCGCGATTTCCTGGATGGTCTTGCTCCGCGACGGAGCCCCCTTCACCGAAAACTTCCCCGGCTCCCACACCAGATCGTCCGGCGAGCACTCGAGCAGGTGCGCGGCGATCTGCTTCGCCTTCTCCCGCACCTTGCGCGCGGCGAGCGAGCCGGCGGCTCCCGCCGTCGGCGTCGAGCGGCTGGCGTACGTGCCCAGACCATACGGGGCGGTGTCGGTGTCGCCTTCCTCGACCTGCACCTGCGCCGCCGGGATCCCCAGCTCCTCGGCGATGATCTGCGCGTACGTCGTCTCGTGCCCCTGACCCTGCGACTTGGTGCCGAACCGCGCGAGGGCCTTTCCGGTGGGATGGA
This sequence comes from Deltaproteobacteria bacterium, assembly GCA_005879505.1. GTDB lineage: Bacteria > Myxococcota > Myxococcia > Myxococcales > 40CM-4-68-19 > 40CM-4-68-19. Next base: position 11,240 of record VBKQ01000260.1, on the reverse strand, counting down.
TGCGGAGCTCGCAGGAATCGAACATCTTCAGGCCGAGGATGTCGAACTGCTTGCTCGGGCCGGCGCCGACGATCTCCGTGAAGCTGGAGATGCAGATCCCCATCAGCTCCCCGCGCGCGCGCTTCTCGGCCTGCTCCTTGCGGAGCGCCTCGTACCCGACGATCTCCATCGCCTTGTGCAGCGCCGCCGGATAATTGCCGCTGTCGTACTCCCAGCCGAGCGCCGACTTCCAGGGGAACTTCTCGGGCGGGATGAAGTTCTTCAGCCGCAGCTCCGCCGGATCCATCTTCAGCTCCTGCGCGAGCACGTCGGTGATCCGCTCGATGCAGTGCACAGCCTCGGTGACGCGGAAGGAGCAGCGATACGCGATTCCGCCAGGCGGCTTGTTCGTGTAGACGCCGTCCACCTCGGCGAAGGCGTGCTTCAGCGCATACGATCCGGTGCAGATGGAGAACAGGCCGGCGGGGAACTTCGACGGGTTCGCCGCAGCGTCCGCGTATCCGTGGTCGGCGAGGGTCTTGATTCGCAGCGCCGTCATGGTGCCGTCCTTCTTCGCCGCCAGCTCCGCGTGGATGTGGTAGTCGCGGGCGAAGGAGTCGGCCTGGAGGTTCTCCATCCGGTCCTCCACCCACTTCACCGGCTTGCCGATGACGACGGAAGCGGCCACCGCGATCACGTAGCCGGGATAGACCGGCACCTTGCCGCCGAATCCGCCGCCGATGTCGGGGGAGATGATCCTGATCTTTTCTTCCGAGAGCCCCACATGACCGGCGACCAGCGCGAACACCGTGCGCACGGCGTGCGGCGCCTGGGTGGTCATGTAGACGGTCAGCTTGCCGCTGACGCGATCGAAGTCGGCCACACAGCCGCAGGTCTCGATGGAGGCGACGTGGATGCGCGGGATGTACATGTCCTGCTTCACCACCACGTCCGACTCGGCGAACGCCTTGTCCGTCGCGGCGCGATCGCCCGCCTGCCAGTGGAAGATGCGGTTGTCCTTCTTGTCCTTCTTGTCGGTGCGTAGGACGGGTGCATCGGGAGCGAGCGCCTTGAACGGATCGACGACCACCGGCAACGGCTCGTAATCCACCTCCACCGCCTCCACGCCGTCCGCCGCCACGTACCGATCGGTGGCGATCACCGCGGCCACCTCCTGCGCCTGGTACATCACCTTCTCGGTCGGAAGCACCATCTGCGTGTCCGACATCAGGGTGGGCATCCAGTGCAGGTTGTACTTGGCCAGCGTCTCCCCGGTGATCACCGCCAGCACGCCGGGGATCTTCAGCGCCTTGCTCGCGTCGATCGACTTGATCTTCGCGTGCGCGAACGGGCTGCGCACGATGTCCATGTGCAGCATCCCGGGAAGCTGGATGTCGTCGACGTAGTTGCCCTTGCCGCGGATGAAGCGCGGGTCCTCCTTGCGCTTCATCGAGTGACCCATGCCGCACACTTCCGGGCTCGTCCTGGGCTCGCTCATTGGGATCCTCCTACTGCTGCCGCAGGTGCTCGGCTGCGGACTGGATGGCCTTGACGATGTTCGAGTACCCGGTGCAGCGGCAGAGGTTGCCGCTGATGGCCTCGCGGATCTGCGCCTCGGAGGGATTCTTGTCGCGGGCGAGCAGGGCGCAGCCCGTGATCATCATCCCCGGCGTGCAGTAGCCGCACTGCAGCCCGTGGTTCTCCCAGAACGCCTCCTGGACAGGGTGCAGCTTTCCGTCCTGCTCCAGGCCTTCCACCGTGGTGATCTGCGAGCCCTCGGCCTGGACGGCGAGGACCGTGCACGACTTCACCGGATCGCCGTCGAGCAGCACCGTGCAGGCGCCGCAGTGCGTGGTGTCGCAGCCGATGTGCGTGCCGGTCAGGCGCAGGTTCTCGCGGAGCAGGTGGACGAGCAACAGCCGAGACTCGACCTGCACGCGGTGCGTAGCGCCGTTGACGCTCAGTTGGATGTCATGCCTGGACATGGCTATCGGCCTCCCGCGCGCTCGACGGCCTTCTTCAGCGCGCGCACGGCGAGCACGCGCGCCATCTCGCGCTTGTATTCGACGGACCCGCGGCGATCGGCGGTGGGAGACGCAACTTCCGCGGCACGCCGCGCCGCCTCGGCGATGCGGGCGTCATCGGCCCGCTTTCCCAGAAGGACGTCCTCCGCCGCCGAGGCGCGGACGGGGACCGGGCCGGCGTTGGTGAGGGCGAGGCCCACCTCCGTGAAGTTGCCGGCGCCGTCGAGCGTCACCTGGGCGGCGGCAGCCGCGGTCGCGTAGTCGCCGACCTTGCGCTCCAGCTTCATGTACGCGCCGCCGGACCGATTGGGCGGCACCGGGATGCGGATCTCGGTGAGGATCTCATCCGCGGCCAGCGCCGTCGCGAACAAGCCCGTGAAGAAGCGATCGATGGGTATCGTCCGTTCCCCGTTCGGCCCCTGCGCCACCACGGTCGCGCGCAGCGCCAGCATGGTCGCGGGGTGGTCGTTGGCGGGATCGCCGTGTGCGAGGTTTCCGCCCACCGTGGCGCGGTTGCGGACCAGGGGATCGGCGATGACGCGCGCCGTGTCGAGCAGGATGGGAAAGCGTGTCTGCACGATCTCCGAGCGCTCCAGCACCGACTCCCGGGTGCGGCCGCCGATGCGCAAGGAACCGCCTTCCTCGCGCACGTACTCCAGCCCGGCAATCCGTCCGATGTCGACGAGGTGCTCCGCCGTGCCCAGCCGCAGCTTGAGCAACGGGAGCAGGCTTTGCCCTCCGGAGATGACCTTCGCCGACTCGCCGAATCGCGAGAGCAAAGCGATCGCCTCGGGAATCGAGGCGGGCGCGTGATAGTCGAACGCGGACGGGATCATGGTTCACTCCTTCGTGGTTCATCGGAACAAGAGAAAAAGCAGCCCGGCGATGAGCGCGATCGCCAGCCAGAAGATCGGAGAGCGCAGGGCGGCGCGGGCGCCGAGAGCGCCGACGTCGAGCGCTTCCGGCCTTGCCGGCGGCGACGGCGCGGGTGCGACCGCTGGCCGTGCCTCGGTGGCGCGCGGCGGCGCTTCCAACTCGGCGCGGACTCGCTGCGTGAACACCTGGAAGATCTGGTCGCCCACGTCCTGGACCATCCCGCGCCCCATCTGCGCGAGGATCCCGGTGATGTTCACGCGCGAGGTGGTAGTGACCTCGGTCTCCGAGGGTCCCTTCGTCGCCAGGCTGCTCGTCAACTTCAGATCCGCCCCGCCGCGGCCGCGGACGTCCTGGCCCGTGGCGAGAATCTCCGCGGTGTGCGCTTTGGTGTCGAGCCTTTCGAACGCCACCTTCCCCTTGTAGCTGGAGGAGACGGGCCCAACCTTCACGGTCATCGTTCCCTGCCATGTCTTGTCGTCGATCTTCCCGGTGATCGCGGCGCCGGGAAGACAGCGGGCGACCTTTTCCGGATCGGTGAGAAAGCTCCACACCTGCTCGGTGGGAGAGCGGACCACGAACGTCTTGACGATTTCGAACGCCATGTCTGGCCTCAGGCGGCGAGGAAACGGACCGGATCGGCGAGGAACTTCTCGCGGCAGCGCGGGTTGCAGAAGAAGAACTCGCGGCCGGCGTGCGTCGCGCGGTGGCGCGCCGTCGCCACCTCGACTGTCATTCCGCAGACCGGATCGATCTCCGACGCTGGCACGTCCACCGGTGCAGATTTGGTTTGCGCGCGACGAAGCCCGACGATCTCGGCGAGGATGCTCAGGGCGACCTCCTCGGGCAGACGCGCGCCGATGTCCAGGCCGGCGGGATTGTGCACCTGGTCGAGCGCCTCACGCGGGATCCCACGCGCCAGGAGCGCCTCGTGCATCTCCGCGAACCGCTTACGGCTCGCAACCACCGCGATATAGGGACAGCGCGCGGCGATGGCCGCCGCGAGGGCCTCTTCATCGTTCTCACCCATGGTGGCGATGACGGCGAACACGGGTGCCTGCGCCGCGGGCGGTGCCGCTGCCCGGTCCACGCCGTATCCCATCACTTCCGAGAGCCGCGCCAGGGCTCGGGCGCAGGGCGACTCGCCCAGGATCCACAGCTGTGGAGGCGGCAGCATCGGCTCCAGGTAGATCTCCACGCTGCCTCCGCTGTGGCACGTCATCGGCAACGCGGTTACGCCGGGGCGCTCCTGCGACTTCGGGTCGGGCGACAGGGAGACCAGCCGGGACTTGCCGTCGGCGAGAGCGAGGCGCGCCTCGCGCCTGACGGTCGGCTGCGTGCAGTTCCCTCCCAGCCAGCCGTGGTAGGCGCCGTCGGCGGTGATGATGGCCATGTCGCCCGCGTGCGCCGAGCTGTACGGCTCCCGCCGCACCACCATCGCCAGCACGAACGGCTCGCGCCTTCGCGCCAGATCCGCAGCGAGCTGGAGCAGCTCCGCGCGCATCAGGCCGCTTCCAGCCTGGAGCGCACCCGTTCGAGGTCGGCGGGCTCGTCGAGATCGGTGAGCGCCTCGGAGGGCCAGGCAAGCTCGATCGCTTCCGCCCGGTGCTGCTTCACCACCTGCTTGCCGCAAGCGTCCGCATCCAGCGCGCGCAGCTCGGGGAACACAGCGCGCGCATAAAGGATGGGTGGCGCCACCACCCCGCCGTACGTCGAGATCACCAGCGGCTGCGCGGGAGAGCCCCGGAACGACTCCACCAGAGAGCGCACCATCCGCGCATCGACGAGCGGCATGTCGCCGAGCAGCACGACAGCTGCGCCGGTGTCCTCCGGCAGCGCGCGGATGCCCGCGCGCAGGGAAGTGTTCATTCCGCGGGGGTACTCCGCGTTCAGCACCGGGGTGCAGCAGAGGCCGCGCAGCTCGGCGCGGACGCGGTCGCTCTCGTGGCCGACGACGACGAGCACGGGATCGAGACCTGCGGAGAGCGCCGTCTCCACCGCGCGGCGCACGAGCGTCCGGCCGCCCACCTCGATGAGCATCTTGTTCTCGCCCATGCGGCTCGAGAGGCCGGCGGCGAGCACCACTGCGGCGACGCGGTCACCCGGCATGGATTCCTCCCACACGGGTGCGCAGGTGCGCGGGTTCCCGGTGGGCGTTCACAGCGAGCATCTCCGCGACGATGCTGAGCGCCACTTGCTCCGGTCCGTCCGCGCCGATGTCGAGGCCGACGGGCGCGAACAGCTCGGCGCCGTTCCAATCGAGCGCGCGCAGGACCAGCTCCCTGCGCGATCGCGGTCCGAGCAGGCCCAGATACGCCAGCGGCTGTCCCGCCAGCGAGCGCAGCCAGTCGCGGTCGTGCGCGAGGGAATGCGTCTGCACCACCGCGAAGTTCTTCCGCGACATGCCGAGCGGGAGACCCGCGACTCCGTCAGAAGGGCGCCGCAGTGCAAGGCGCAACGGCGGGGGAAAACGCTCCACCGTCAGATAGGCCGGCCGGTGATCGATGACGGTGATCTCGAATCCCGCCGCGGCGGCGAGCGCGGCCAGCGGGCGCGCGTCGTCTCCGGCGCCGAAGATGAGCAGCCGCGGCGGCGGGCGGAGCACGTCGACGAAGGCCGCGTGGCCGGCCTCGACCACATCGGCGCCGCCGTCGCCTTCCAGCAGTGACCCGGCGCGCTCCGCGAGCTCGCGGTCGACATCTGGCAATCCGCAGCTCCCGGCGAGCGAGCCGCGCGCGAAGACCAACGTCTTTCCTTCGGACGGGCCGTGCAGGAACGTGATGGAGGCGAACGGGACGCCCGTAGCCAGCAGCTCGCGCATCTGCTTGCCGGGTCCGTCCATGAAGGCCGCATCGATCCGCTGCAGATAGACGTCGACGGCGCCTTCGCATCCGAGCCCGAGCCCCCAGAGTGTCTCTTCATCGGAACCGGTGTCGTAATGCAGCATGCGGTTTTCCGCGCCGCCCAGGATTCGAAGCCCGTGCGCGCGAACGTCCGACTCGAGGCAGCCGCCGCTGACCCCGCCTAGCGTGATCCCGTTGTCCTCGATGAGGAGCTTGGCTCCCGGGCGCCGGTAGGCGGAGCCCGAGATGCGGACTACCGTCGCCAGGACGGCGCGCCCACCGGGGGACACCATTTCATGGTGTCCCCGTACGGACAGCTCGGAGAGCCGGTCGAGGATCGCCGCGGTCTCGGCCCAGTGCTTCACGCCAGCCCTCCAAAGGGGATCGCGAAGCGTACGTGGCCGACCCGGCCATCGCGACCTCGCTGCATCTCGCGCTCGAGCTGCACAAGCCGCTCTTGATCGAAGGCCACGCGGGCGTGGGGAAGACCGAGATCGCCAAGGTGCTCGCCCGCCTGCTCGCGACGGACCTGATCCGCCTGCAGTGCTACGAAGGTCTGGACGCCAATACAGCGCTCTACGAGTGGAACTACGCGCGCCAGCTCCTGCACATCCGGCTTCAGGAGCGGGACGGCCACGCACCCGCGGAGGCGGAGGCGAAGATCTTCAGCGAGCCGTTCCTGCTCAAGCGGCCGCTGCTCCAGGCCATCGCGCACGAGGGCCGGCCGCCGGTGCTGCTGGTGGACGAGATCGACCGCAGCGACGAGGAGTTCGAGGCGTTCCTGCTGGAAGTGCTCTCCGACTTCCAGGTGACGGTGCCGGAGCTCGGCACCATTCGGGCGCGCGAGCGGCCGCACGTGATCCTCACCTCGAATCGGTCGCGCGAGCTCTCGGATGCCCTGCGCCGCCGCTGCCTGTATCTCTTCATCGATCATCCGCCCTTCGAGAAGGAGCTGATGATCGTGCGGCGGAAGGTGCCCGGCGCGAGCGAAGAGCTGGCCGCGGAGATCGTCTCACTGGTGCAGAGGTTGCGGCGCGCGAAGCTCGCCAAGCTTCCCGGGGTCTCCGAGACGTTGGACTGGGCGGAGGCGCTCGTCGTGCTGCACGCGGCACACCTTACGCCGGAGCTGATCGGCGAGACGCTCGGATGCCTGGTGAAGGACGAGGCGGACCTGCGCAAGGTGCGGGGGGACATCGAGGCCGGGCGCCTGCCGCTGGGCGCCGCATGACCGCGGATCTGGTGCGGCGGACGGTCGCTCTCTGCCGCGACCTGCGTGGCCGCGGCATGATGGTGACCACGGCGCATGCGATCGACGCGATCCGGGCGCTGCGCTGCGTGGGCATGGAATCGCGCGAGCGTGTCTATCTCGCTCTGCGCTGCGTCCTGGTGGCCCGTCCCGAGGAGGTGGAGATCTTCGACGACGCGTTCGCCATGGCTTTTGCGCCTTCGAGCCCGCCCGAGGGTTCGACTCGTGTTTCCCGGCGCAGCCCGCCGCGCGACCCGGCCGTAGTGTCGTCGCTGCGCTCCTGGGGAGAGCAAGGATCGGACAGCGAAGAGCAGGGAGACCCCGAACCGGTGCCCGCGGCGAGCGACATGCCCGCCGTCGTGCAGAAGGACTTCAGTGCGTTCGGGGCGGACGAGCTCGCCGACATCCAGCGGATCGCCTCGCGCATCGCTCGCCGGCTGGCGGCGCGGCCGAGCCGCCGTTGGGCTCCGGATCGGCGGGGTCGCCGCATCGATCTGCGCCGCACCATGCGCCGCGCGCTGGCGGAGCCGCTCGATCTGCGCTTCCGCAGGCGCAAGCCGCGCAAGACGCGGATCGTCGCCATCTGCGATGTTTCCGGATCGATGGACCTCTACAGCCAGTTCCTGCTGCAGTTCCTCTACGCCCTGCAGGGGACGGTCGCGCGGGTGGAGAGCTTCGTCTTCTCCACGGTCCTGCGCCGCGTCACCGGCGTGCTGCGGCAGCCCGATTACGCCTGGGTGTTGCGCGGGCTCTCCGCCGAGGTGCACGACTGGTCGGGCGGAACGCGGATCGGCGAGTCGCTCGCCGCCTTCAACCAGGAGTGGGGCAGGCTCGTCGATCGGCGCACGGTGGTTGTGATCCTCAGCGACGGCTGGGACACCGGGGACCCTTCGCTGCTCGGAGCGGAGATGGAGCTGCTGCAGCGGCGCAGCCGCCGGGTGGTCTGGCTCAACCCGCTGCTCGGCAGCGCCGATTACCAGCCGCTGACGCAGGGAATGCAGGCGGCCTTGCCGCACGTCAGCGTCTTCGCGCCGGCGCACAATCTCGCCGCGCTGCGCGCGCTGGAGCGGCATCTCTTGTCTTGAAGGAGGACACGATGAAGACGCGCCGGATCGAGCGGGGAGAGAAGGTCGCGCCGGGCCTCGTGCTGACGCGCGATCTCGGCAGCTTGAAGAAGGGGCGCGTGCTGTCGGAGGCAGATGTGCGCGCCATCGATGCGGCCGTGTGGAAGGACCTGGACGTCCTGGAGCTGGAACCCGGAGACGTCCACGAGGATGCCGCCGGCCGCAGGCTCGCCACCGCGCTCGCCGGAGATGGGGTGGGCGTCGGGGAAGTCGACGGCGGGTCGTTCCCGCTGGTCGCGCGCCGCCGGGGCCTCATTGCGCTGGATGCGGCGCGCTTGACGGAGATCAACCTGGTTCCCGACCTGGCTGCCTACGCTCACCCGCACGACTACGTCGCGCTCGAAGGGGACGTGGTCGGCCGCGCGAAGGTCATTCCCTTCGTGACCCGCGAGGAGCGCGTGCGCCGCGCCGAGCAGCTCGCCGACGGCGGGATCGTTCGCGTGCGCCCGTTCGTGCCGATGCGCGCCGCGCTGCTGGTGCACGAGCAGATCGCCGAGGCGGCGCTGGAGAGGGCGCGGCGGTCGTTCCAGGAGAAGCTCTCGTTCTTCGGCTCGAGGCTGGAGACGGCGCGTGCGGTGCCGGGCAATCCGCAAGCGCTCGGGCAGGCCATCCGCGACGAGCAGCGCGCGGGCGCGCGGCTGCTGGTGCTCGCCGGCAGCCGGTCGATGGATCCGCAGGATCCGATCCTGCAGGCGCTGGAGCTCGCGGGTGCGCGGATGGAGCGTCACGGCGTGCCCGCTTATCCGGGGACACTCCTCTGGGTGGCGTATCTCGGAGATGTGGCGCTGCTCGGTGCGCCATCGTGCGGAATCTTCACGCGCGCGACGTCGCTCGACTTCGTGCTGCCGCGCCTGATGGCCGGCGACCACATGGACGCCGCCGCCATCGCGCAGCTGTCCTCTGGTGGAATCGTCGCGCCCGAGACATCGTACCGGCTCGCGCCGTATCGCAAAGGTGTCCCGCGGGGACAGCTGGAGTGAGACGATGTCCCGGAACTTCCGTGTCCCGGAACTTCCCGGAACTCAGCGCTCGCGGGCTCGCGAGATCGCCCGCAGCACGGCGCGCTCGGTGTAGACGGCCGCAAGCTGTGCCTTGTACGCGGCCGAGCCGGTGAGGTCGGCGCGCAGCTCGAGCCCTTCGGCCGCTCGGGCCGACGCGGCCTTCACGGTGGAGGCGTCTGCCGCCTTCCCCTGCAGCGCTTGCTCCACTTTCGCCGCGCGAGTCACCTTCGAGGCCAGGCCCGTGAGCGCGACGCGTGCCCACTGAACGGCGTTGCCAGAATCCAGCGAGACTTCCGCGGCGACGCCCACGACGGCGAACCGCGAGGCCGGGTTCGGCAGCTTCTCGTAAGCACCGGCGGTGCGCGCCGGAGGAAGCGGAACGCGCACCTGCGTGAGGAGCTCGCCCGGCTCCAGACTGGTGCTGAGCGGACCGACGATCAGATCCTCCACCTTGATCGTACGCTCCCCGCGCGGCCCGGCCACGACGACGGAAGCGTCGAGGGCTACCAGCACGGCAGGCCAGTCGGCCGAGGGATCCGCGTGCGCGAGGCTGCCCCCGATGGTCCCGAGGTTTCGCACCTGCGCATCGCCGATCTGTCCGGCTGCTTCCGCCGCCATCGGCAGCTTCTGCCGGATTACCTCGGACGAAGCGAGGGCGGCGTGCGTGGTCAGCGCGCCGATCAAGAGCGCGCCCTGCGCCTCGCGCACCCCGGTCAGGCCTTCCACCTTCCGCAGATCGACGAGATGCGCGGGCTGTGCCAGGCGCAGCTTCATCAACGGAACAAGGCTCTGGCTTCCGGCCAGCACCTTCGCCTCGTCCCCATACCGGCCGAGGAGGGCGAGGGCTTCCGAGAGCGTCGCCGGCGCGTGGTACTCGAAGGGAGCGGAGTACATGGTTTCCTCCTCAGCGGCCCCGCAGGGCCTCCCAGATGCGTCCCGGAGTGAGCGGCATGTCGATGTGGCGGACGCCGAGCGGCGAGATCGCGTCCATGACGGCGTTCGCCACGGCGGCGGTGGAAGCGATGGTCCCGGTCTCGCCGGCGCCTTTGACCCCGAGCGGGTTCACCGGAGTCGGCGTCTCGGTCCGCCCCACCTGCAGCGAGGGCAGATCATCGGCGTGCGGCATCGCGTAGTTCATGAACGATCCGGTGACCAGCTGCCCGTCCTCGTCGTATTCCGCATGCTCCCAGAGCGCCTGCGAGACGCCCTGGGCGATGCCGCCGTGCACCATACCGTCCACGATCATCGGGTTGATCACCCGGCCCAGATCGTCCACGGCGAGGTAGCGCAGCACCTTCACCTGTCCGGTGTCGCGGGCCACCTCCACCACGCAGACGTGCGTCCCGAACGGGAAGACGAAGTTGCCCGGATCGAAGAAGCTGATCGCCTCCAGCCCCGGCTCCAGGTTCTTCGGCATGTTGTGCGCGAGGTACGCCATGAGCGCGATGTCGCCGAAGGTCTTGAAGCGCCCCGGCGATCCCTTCACCGAGAACTTCCCGCCTTCGTAGACGACGTCGGCCTCGTTGGCCTCGAGCAGGTGGGCGGCGATCTTCTTCGCCTTCTCCTTGATCTTCTGCGTGCCCATGTGGAGGGCCGTCGCCCCCACCGCGGCGCTGCGGCTCCCGTAGCTTCCCATCCCGAACGGCACCTGGCCCGTATCGCCGTGCACGATCTCGATGTCCTCGATGGGAAGCTGCAGCTCGTCCGCGGCGACCTGCGCGAACGTGGTCTCGTGGCCCTGACCGTGGCTGTGCGATCCGGTGAACACGGTCACCTTGCCCGTGGGGTGCACCCGCACTGTGGCGCTCTCGTACAAGCCGGCCTGGGCTCCCAGCGAGCCGACGACCTGCGAGGGAGCCAATCCGCACGCCTCCACATAGGTGGAGAACCCGACCCCGAGATAACGGCCGCGCTTGCGCGCCTGCTCCTGCTCGTTGCGGAATGCCGGGTAATCGAAGGTCTCCAACGCCTTGTCGAGCGCGCCGGCATAGTTCCCGCTGTCGTAGAGGAGGGCGACGGGTGTCTGGTACGGGAACTTCTCCTTGGGAATGAAGTTCTTGCGGCGGATCTCCAGCGGATCCACTCCCAGCTCGGCCGCGGACAGGTCCACCATCCGCTCCAGCAGATAGGTGGCTTCCGGGCGCCCCGCG
>VBKQ01000259.1:1458-12975 GCA_005879505.1 Deltaproteobacteria bacterium | reverse complement strand
TGAAGCCGTCCGCCGCGTGGAAGGCGCTGAAGAAGTACGCCGCGGAAAAACCCGGTGCCTGGGAAGATCATCCCTGGGGAGAGACCGTCTACAAGGTGGCGAAGAAGGTTTTCGTATTTCTCGGCCACCCCGACTACGGCTACGGCCTCTCCTGCAAGCTGCCCGACTCGGGGGAGGCGGCGATCACCATGTTCTCTTTCGCGGAGCCCACCGGGTACGGGCTGGGCAAGGCCGGCTGGGTGAGCGCACGCTTCGAGCCGAGTGAGGACGTGCCCGTCGATCTGCTGAAGCAGTGGATCGACGAGAGCTACGCGGCGGTGGCGCCGAGGCGGGCCCCGGCCAGGAGCCCGAAGAAGCGCGGCGCGCGGGCGCGATGACTCAACGGCGCCGTCAACGTCAACGTTTGAGGCCTTTGCGCTTACGCGATGTTGCCGGTGAGCAGGACCTCGATCTCGGCGCCCTCGTCGACCCGGCCCTCGCCGGGCGGGATCACCGCCACGGCATTCGCGCCGGACCACGATGCGATCTGCATGCTGCTCTGCTGCTCGCACCCGCGGCCGCTCCGGATTGCGATCTCCAAGGAGCAGGCGGATGGCGAGGCGCACGAAGAGCTCGAATCCGAGCGTCGCCGCCGCCGGATTTCCCGGAAGGCCGAATACCAGGCGCCCGCCGGAGGCGGTGCCGAACAGCACGGGCTTGCCCGGACGGATGGCGACGGTGTGGAAGATCAGCGCTCCGCCCAGGCGCTCGAGAGCTTGTTGCGCGTGATCGTGATCGCCGACGGAGGCGCCGCCCGTAGTCAGCAGGATCTCGGCGGGCGCGTCTCGCAAGCGGCCGGCGATCAATTCCACCGTGTCCTTTGCGATCCCCAAACGCAGCACCTCCGCACCGGCGTCTCGGCAGAGTGCCGCAAGCGTCAGGCTGTTGGTCTCGATGATTTGACCCGGCCCGGGGTCGACGCCGAGCGGCACCAGCTCGCTGCCGGTGGAGAGCACCGCGACGCGCGGCCGCCGATGGGCGCGAACGGAAGCCGCGCCGCAAGTCGCCGCTAGCGCGAGATCGGCTGAGTCAAGGACGCGTCCCGCGAGGAGCGCTTCCGTCCCCGCCGTCAGCTCCTCTCCGCGCCGGCGGATGTGCTGACCCGCCTTCGGCGGCTGCTGCACGCGTACTTCGGCGCCGTTTCGGACCGCGTGCTCTTGCATCACGACGCAGTCCGCTCCAGGAGGAAGCGGGGCACCGGTGAAGATGCGCGCCGTCTCGCGCGTCTGGAGCTCTCGGGTCCAGGGCGCGTCGCCTGCGGCGATCTCGCCTGCAACGCGCAGCGGAGCGCCGGCATCGACGGCGCGCAGGGCGTAGCCGTCCATCATGGAGATGTCCGTCGCGGGCTGGTCGCGCCGGGCGCGCACGCCCTCCGCGAGCACCCGCCCGCAGGCATCCGTGAGCGATACGTCTTCGGCCGCGAGGGGATGCGCATGGGCGCGAACCGCCGCCAACGCTTCGTACAGCGGGGTGATCATCTCCTGAACACCCGCGAAAAACAGAAAAGCCCCGGCCGCTTGGCCGAGGCTCTGCTGTCCGGTGGCGGGCGCAGATCGTCGCGCTCAGGGCTCCGCAGCCGGGGCGTCGGTGGTGCCGAAGAGAGGACTCGAACCTCCACGGGGTTGCCCCCACCAGACCCTGAATCTGGCGTGTCTGCCAATTCCACCACTTCGGCTCGACGCCAGAAAAGCCGTGGCGATCTAACGAACTGCATGATTCAAGTCAAGGCGGCGGCCACTTGCCGCGCCCGCATGGACAAGGCCCCCTGACCTGTGGTCGCATGTCCTACCCTGGCGGGAGAGAAGCTTGAAGAGGAAGGACGTCATGGCAGGGCGCCGCATCCTCATCGTGGATGACGAAGAGGGATTCCGCGACGGCGTGGCCGATCTCCTGCAGATGGAGGGCTACACGGTCTCGGTGGCGCCCGACGCCGTCGAGGCCGTGCGCGTGTTGCCGGTATTTCGCCCCGAGGTCATCCTCCTCGATCTCCGCATGCCGAATCTCGACGGAGAGGCATTCTTGCGCGGCATGACCGGCTTGCCCGCGAGCCGGGGAGTCCCCGTCGTGCTCATCTCGGCTAAAGAGGATCTCCCGCAGATCGCGAACCGCACCGGCGCGGCGGGCTACCTGAGCAAGCCGTTCGAAGCGCCCCAGCTCCTCTCACTGCTGGAAAAGGTCCTTCCCGAACCGCGCACGCGCCGCCGCTGACTCCACGTCGCGCGCCTACGATCACACCGGTTTCTTCTCCATCCCGTTCTCGGTGCGCCGCCGGATGGGCGGCACTTCCGACGCGGGCACGCTCTCGGCCTCAACGGCACTGATGGGCTCGCCGGCCTCCGCCGCCTCGCTGGAAGCGCCTTCCATCATCGAAGCCTCGGACGTGTCGTGCGCCGCGCCCTCATCTCGCGCCCGCTCCGCCGCCGCTGGCCCTGTCGCCCGCGGCCGCTCCTTCGCCGGGGGCGGCGCGAGGGGAATTCCTGCCTGCCACAGCTTCCGCTCCGCCTGCGCCAGCCGCTCCTTCACCAATTCCAGCTCGCCCTTCGTGACCAGGTAGACGCGGTTGTTCGTTTCCGCGCGGCCCTTCTGCTTCTTGATCTCGTCGCGAAGCTCCTGCTCGTGCTTCTTCGCCTCTCGCGCGTGCTTCTCCGCCGCGCTCACCTGGCGGTCCAGCTCGCTCTTGGCCGCCTCCAGCTGCTCGCGCAGCGGCTGCAGCTCACCGGTCGCGGCGGGCGCCGCCGGAACCGGCGCGTGGGCCATGAGCTTGCGCGCGTGCGCGAGATCTTCCTCGAGCTCAGCCTCGCGGGCGCCGCGCGGCAGCGCCTTCCCCGAGCGTCCTTCCTGGGCCTTGCGGCGCGTCTCGGCGAGCTTCTCGCGCGTTTCCGCAAGCTGCGCCGATCGCGTCTTGGCCTCCTCCTGCGTCCGCCGTAGCTCGACGCGGACCGCTTCCGCCTCCTTGCGCGCGGCGTCCGCCTCCTCGCGCAGCGCCTTCACGGCCGAGGCGGCGGATTGCCCCTGGGTGAAGAAAACGACCGCGAGCACGACCGCGACGACGGCGACGAGGAAGGCGAGCCCGACCATTCTCCACTCCGGGGAAGGACCGGCGAGCCTAACGAAAAAAAGCATGGGGATCGAGCGAAACGCGCCGGGCGCTCGCTCAGATGGTGGGCGTCGGACCTTTCAGCTCGGCGAAGATGGCCTCCTCCACCTCCCTGCGGTGCTCCTTGTCGGTGTGGAAATTGTAGCTCGGGCCCTTGAACTGGACGCCCGCTGCCGAGTGATCGCGCACTTCCTCGACGCGGATGGCCACCAGCGCGCAGGGGAATGGCGTCGACTGCATCGGCTCCTTTTCCACCACCGCCGTACCTCGCAGCCCATAGCAGATGTCGTCGCCGAGCGCTTCGATGGCGACCTTGCCGTTCGCCCGCAGGTTGCGCATCGCCCGCCCGCGGATGTCCACCGCGAGCGCCAGCGTCTGCGGGTTGCGCGCCACTGCCCAGGTCATGAGCGTGGTCACCGGCGCTCCATTCTCGTCAGCCGTGGCGACCACCAGCGCCTGTCCTCCGAGGAGGAACTGCACGAGGTGCGGAGGCATCTCGGCGGGAGCGTTCTCGGCCATCGCCTCGACGGATCCTCAGGGACAGGCGGGAATGCCGGCCGCGTGCAGCCGGGCACGGAACACGGCACAAGCCTGATCGCGCTCCGCACCCTCGAACTGCGCCGCGACCAACGACAGCACCGCTGCCGGATCGGATGGCCCTGTCCCGAGCGCCCGCGCCGCCGCGAGCGCCGCGCGAGAAGCGCCGGTCAGATCGCCACTCGCGTCGGCCCACGCCCAGAGCGCACCGGCTAGTGCGGCGGAGGCAGGGGCGTCCGCGGGCAGCGGCCGGGAAAGATCCAGCTGCCCCGTGGGATCGCCGCCCGGCTGGGAGGCGGCGAGATAGCCGGGATCGCCGGCTGCCGCGGCGGAACCGAGAAAGAGGGCGATGCCCTCCGCCTCCTCCGGATGCGCGGAGGCCACGGCGCGAAGCTGGCGCCGAGCCATCTCTCGCGTCACCGCTCCGGGATTGAGCGCGAGCGGCACGCGCGCTCCTTCCGGACCCTCGCTGAGCGTGAACGCATCCGTGCGGGCGTCGTAGCGAAGCCCCGGCTCCGCCGCCGCGCTGGCGAGGACCGGCGCGGGCAGCAGCGCTTCGGCGCCAGCGGCGAGGAGGAACTGCCGCGCCCTTTCCATGGCCGCGTAGTGTCCGAGAAGCGACACGCAGGACACCGTTCGCGCCACCAGCGCACCGGACACACGGCGCCGCATCGTGCAATCGGGCACGCGGGCCGTATCCGTAGAGGACCCGAGCATGATCATCGCCGCGGGACCGCGGACCGCCCCGAGGTCGGTGCCCGGAAGTTCCACCTCCTGGCCCGCGAGCGCGCCGGAAAGCCGGTCCACCCCGAGGACCGCGACGCGGTCCGGCAAGGCGCTACCGCCGCAGGCGGCCGCGAGCAGGAGAAGGGACAGAACCCGCCGCATGAGCGATAGAATGTAGATCGATGCGCCTTTCCATCGCTACTAAAGTCTTCCTCGGGTTCGTGGCGGTGTTGGTTTGTAGCGCCGCGGTGTCGGCGTACGGCGTCGCCCGCCTCCACCGTATCGGCGAGGGGTTATCCCTCCTTTCCCGACCCTACATGCCGCTGGCGCGCGCCGTATCGACCCTCGAGGCGTTTCACAAGGAGCGGGTGCGGAACACCGACTACCTGCTCGACGCGAGCGACCCGAAAGCGCGGTCCAACTTCATTGCTCTCGACCGGACATACCTCGCGCGCGCCGTCGGCGAGCGCCTGGCATCTGCGCAGCAGCTCGTCGCCGGCGCCCAGCGGACGGCTACCGATCGCGACGTGCTGGACCGGATCGCCGTCCGCCTCGACGACGTCGCCGCTAGCGTCGCCGACGAGCAGAAAGCGGCAGACATGGTGACGGCTCGCCTGGAGCGAGCGGGCCGAGGCCCGGACCCCGCGCTGGAGGACGCAATCACCCGGCTGAGGACGGCGCAGCGGGGTGTCGACTACAAGGTACGGGAGCTGGGCCGGATCCTGCAGGACCAGATGAACCGCGGCGTCGACGAAGCTGAGAAGCAGGAGCGCGCGGCGCGCTGGGCGCTCGTGGCGCTCTCCGGGATCGCGCTGCTCGTCGGGCTGCTCGTGATGTGGCTTTCGCAACGCGCGCTGCAGCCTATCCGGACCCTCACCGAAGCCGCGCAGCGCCTGGGGCGCGGCAGCCCGGAGTCGGTCGCCGTTCCGGAGGAGGGCGGCGACGAGCTGGCAGTGCTCGCGCGCGAGTTCAATGCGATGGCACAGCGCCTGGCGGCGCGCGAGCGGGAGCTGCGCGCTCAGGGAGAGGCCCTTCTCCGGTCGGAACGGCTGGCCGCCATCGGCAGGATCGCGGCGCAGATCACGCACGAGATTCGCAACCCGCTCTCGTCGATCTCGCTGAATGCCGAGGAGCTCGGAGAACGCGCGCCGCAGGCTCGCGAGCTCTGCGACGCAATCGTCCGGGAAGTGGACCGCCTGACCGGGATTACCGAGGAATACCTGAGATTTGCACGGCTGCCCAAGCCCCAGCTGCAGCGCGCGGACGCGAACGACATCGTTCGCGAGCTGCTCGAGTTCGTCCGCCCCGAGCTGGACTCGGCCGGCGTGAAAGTCTCGCTCTCGCTGTCGCCGGGTCTCCCGCGCGTGCTGGCCGACGTGGCCCAGCTGCGGCAGCTGCTGTTGAATCTACTGAGGAACGCGCGCGAGGCGATGTCCGGGGGCGGCTCCCTTCGCGTCACGACCCGGGCGACGAAGGCGACGGTCGAGATCGAGGTTCGCGACAGCGGCCCCGGAATCCCCGCCGAACGGCTCGCTCGCATCTTCGACCCCTTCTTCACCACCAAGGAGCGCGGGACCGGCCTGGGCCTCGCCATGGCACAGGAGGTCGCGCAGGAGCACGGTGGCCAGCTGGTCTGCGACAGTGTCCCGGGACGGGGCACGGCATTCACCCTGCGCCTGCCCGCCGCCTCGCTCCCCGAGCAAGCGCCCGCCCCCGTGATTGCATCCGCGTAGGCCGGCGAATATCCTCCGCCGCCCTCGATGAACGACCCCGTCCAGAAGAGCGCGCTCTCCAACGGCCTGCGGGTGGTGACCGTGGAGTTGCCGCATCTGCACACCGGGATGATCGCCGCCTACGTGCGCGCTGGCTCCCGCCACGAGGATCCCGCGCGCAACGGCGTGTCGCATTTTCTCGAGCACCTCTTCTTTCGCGGCAGCGAAGGCTACCCCGACGGGCGGACGATGAACGCGCTGGTCGAGGACTGCGGCGGATCCCTGAACGGTGTGACGACGCGCGACCACGGGTACTACTTCTCGCCCGTCCATCCGGAGCGTCTCGAGACCCCGATCGCGGTGCTCGGCGACATGCTCGCGCGGCCCTTGTTCAAGGAGATCGAGCTCGAGCGAGAGGTGATCCTGGAGGAGATCCTCGACGAGGTCGACGAGAAGGGCCGCGACATCGATATGGACAACCTGGCGAAGCGCGCGCTGTTTCCCGGCCATCCACTGGGTCTCAAGATCGCCGGCACGCGCGAGACGGTCAGCGCCCTCACCGAGGAGCACCTGCGCGCTCAGCACGCCAGGGCCTACGGAGCGCGCAATCTGGTCCTGGCCGCCGCAGGCCCGTTGCGCCATGATCGCGTGCTCGAGCTGGCGGAGAAGCACTTCGGGGGGCTCCGTCCCGGCGCGCCACTCCACGACGGCGCGCTCAACGGTGCGCCGCGGGGTCCGCTGCTCATCGCCGTCGATCATGTCGAGTCGCAGCTCGAGCTGCAGGTCTCCTTCCGCGGACCGCCGGAGGAGCACGCGGACTTTCCCGTCCTGCGCGTGATCAAGCGCGTGCTCGATGACGGGCTCGCCTCGCGCATGCAGATGCAGATGGTGGAGCGCAAAGCGCTCGCCTATGCCGTCGGCGCCGGCATGGACGGGTTTACCGACTGCTCGGTCTTCGAGGTGGGCTGCGCCTGCGCGCCGCGCAAGGCCCCGGCTGCCCTGGCCGAGATGCTGCGGATCCTGGCGGAGCTGCGCGAGACCGACGTGCCCGAGGACGAGCTCCTGCGGGCGAAGAAGAAGTCGCGCATCTGGCTCGAGTTCTCCCTCGATTCGCCGGCCGAGATGATCGGGTGGTTCGGCGCGGGCGAGCTCTTGCACCCGCCCGCCGAGCCCTTCGACCAGTGGCTCTCGCGCATCGACCGCGTCACCGCGGCGGACGTCCGGCGCGTCGCCGCCGCCATCTTCCGCCGCGAGAACCTCGTCGCCTGCGCCGTTGGACCGCTCGAGGGTGTCGGGCAGAAGCTGCAGGCCGCGGTGGAAAGCGCGTTGTGATCGATCCGCTGGGCGGCATCGGCGACGAGCCGGACCGCGAACCCGCGCCCCAGCGCGCCGTCCGTCCGCCCCGGCCGACCACCTGGGCGCTCTTGATCGTGCTCGGCGTGGCTTTCGCCGCGGAAGCGCTGCTGGGCCGCGATCCCGCGGTCGAGAACGGGGTGACGCTCTTCCGGCTCGGCGCGCTCTACGGGCCGGCGGTTCGCGATGGAGATTTCTGGCGCATCGGCTCGTATGCGCTGCTGCACATCGGCTGGATCCACCTGCTGGTGAACTCGTACGCGCTCTGGATCCTCGCGCCGCAGCTGGAGATCACCTACGGATCGAATCTGACGCTCGGCCTGTTCTGCGCCACCGCGATAGCGGGCGGAGCGGCGAGCGTCGCATGGAGCTTCCAGACCGGGACGGCGCACCTCGCCGCAGGCGCCTCCGGCGGAATCTTCGGTCTGTTCGGAGCGACGGTCGCGCTGTACTTCCGCGTCCGCAAGGGAATCCCGGAGCCGGTCCGGCGAGGCATCGTCCGCGCCATCGCGCTGAATCTCCTCATCAACCTCGCCATCGCGCTGAAGGCGCCGGTGGACAACGCTGCGCATCTGGGCGGTCTGCTCTCGGGAATGGTGCTCGGACTGGCTGCTCCCCTGCTGCGCGGCGGGGAACGTCCCTGGCACGGAGTCACGCGCATCGGGCTGCTCGCGTCGGCGCTGGCGTTTGCGGCGCTGGAAGGGGCAGCCGTCGCGCGAGCGGTCAAGCCGCATTCGCGCACACTGGTTGGCCCGGGGGTGGAGGCGAAAGTGCCGTGGCTGCTCGTTCCGATGAGAACCGGCGTCGCCTATCTGCCGGGGGTCGTCGAGGCGCACGTGCGGCACGAAGACCGCCCGCTCGCGATCGCGCCCGGCGAGGACGCCGTCCACATCGGGAGCCGGACCTGGTTGCGCGAGCGCTCGTCCGAAAATGGAACGGACACCGCCGTGTATACCGCCGCGGACGACGGGCGTGGCACGCTGGTGATCGAGTTCGCCTGCCGGGACGACGTCTGCCGGGGTGCGGCGGGGGAAGAGATGGTCGCCCAGATCGCCCGCACCGCCCGGCCTCTCCCCTGAAAGTCAAGCCTGTTTTCACACGCCTGCAGTGGTACTTTTGAACCATGCGCGAGTTCCTCTACCGGCTCGTCCAGCGCCTCCAGGAAGAGGCGCGGCCGCTCTCGCGCAACAAGCACTTCCACGTATTCGTCGGCGAGGCGCGCCGCGCGCTCCGGATCGATCGCCACCTGCGCGATCTGGCGCAGCACCTGGAGTTGCTGCGGACCCGTGGGGAGCGACCCAGAGTCCGCTTCTTGCCCGGTGGGTCGGTACAGCTGGTGCTGAAGCACCCGACCCTCGCGGTCGTACGCACGGCGACCCTCGCCCCCGAGGAAGTGGCGCTGCTGCTGCGCAGCCCCGCGGGCGCGTGGGCGCTCGCGGGCGAGCCCAAAGCCGAGGTGCCCGGGCGACCGGCGGCGAAACCCGGTTAGGACTGGGTGGAACGGGTCGAGCTGTAGGCAGGCGTAAGGTCGGGTGAGAGCTCGCCCCCTTGAATCGGGCGGCAGCGTGTCCCTATCCTGAAAAAGCTGCTCGTTATTTCCGGGCGGTTGGCAGCGCAGTCAGCACTAAAGGCGCCCAATACGGGAGCCGCTTGCGAAAGGCAGAACCAGAATGGCGACAGGTACCGTGAAGTGGTTCAATGACGCGAAAGGCTATGGCTTCATCACTCCCGACGGAGGCGGCAAGGACGTGTTCGTCCACCACACCGCGGTCCAGATGGAGGGGTTCCGCAGCCTCGCGGAAGGCCAGAAGGTGGAGTACGAGGTCACCGAAGGTCCCAAGGGGCCGCAGGCGGCGAACGTCCGGAAGGTCTGAGAACAGATTCCGCAACCACACCACGACACCGCCCGGCGCCACGAGCCCGGGCGGTTTCGTTTTTTGGACCTACTTCAAGTACCAGAGGAAGTTCAGGCGCACGCCGTAAGCACTGGCGACGTCGTGGGGCAGCCCGGGCGAGTTGGGAATCTGGTGCCAGTTCAGGAACAGCTCGGGGCTCAACGCAAACCAAGGCGTCACGCGCGCGTCGTACGAGAGGCCGCCGGCGAGCGCCAGCCCGGTCGACGACGAGTAGGTCCCGTAATATCCGTCGTTGTAATCGACCCCACCCACGCCAATCCCAGCGTTGAGGCTGAGCCCGTTGCCGGCGCGATCGCCCACCAGCACCGTCTGTCCCCGGACGGTGAAAGTCCACGAGGCGAAGTCGGAGCTCTGCGGGTATCTGCCCGCGTCCACTCCGAAGTCCATGAATAGCTGGAAGCGATCGGAGAAGCCGTATCCGAGACGGAAGTCGAGGTCGAACGCGCCCGTCCGGCCCGGTCCCTGGCTGGACAGATAGGCGGAGCTGCCGCCGAGACCGAAAGAGAGCAGCAGGCCTTCGCGGGCGTCCATCTGGCGCCGCGGCGGCCGCCAGTACGAGTCGTCATCGCGGAAGCGCTGGGGGTATGCGGGCTGCGGCGCCGGGGGAGCGGCCGATTCGAGCGCGGCCACCTCCATGCCGAACGCCACCGTATTCAGGACCAGATCCATCAGCACGAGGCCGCTCTCGCCGGAAACGCGCACCGGTGCGCCATGCGAGGCGATCGCGCGCGTGCCGGACTCCTCGGCACGCAGCGCGGGCGATAAAGCGAGCAGAAGTGCGAGCGCTGGGACGGCTGGTTTCACGGTAGCAGGACCTGGCTGCATGGCTTGCGGCCACGCGCTTGTAACATCCGGGCACCCCAGCGGCCGCCCCCTGCCGCGAGCTGTCCGCAGCCTGCTGCAACCTCCTGTCCGCCGGAGTAGCGGATGGCGAACGGCATGCGCGCCTCCGCCAGCACATCGAGGAAGGCGGAGCGCGCCTCGCGGGTGGCGCGGCGAAATCCGCCCGTGGCGCCGTTCACATCGATCACGTCGATCTTGACCAGCCCGGGGTCGAGGAGCGCGGCCAGCGCGCGCGCGTCGTCCGCTGAGTCGTTGACGCCGCCGAGCAGCACGTACTCGACGAGAACACGGGTGCGGCGGGCGCGCGCGTGGTCGTGCAGGGCGGCGACGAGGTCGGCCGTCGGGTGCACGCTCTCGATCGGCATCAGCGCGAGGCGCTTGGCGGGCGCTGCGTGCGTGAGCGAAACCGCGAGCCGGAACTTGTGGCCCTCCGCCTCGCACCGGCCGGTCCGCCTCGCCGCGCACCGCGAGCACCTGCCCGACGATCTCGGCGGCGTCGAGGTTGCGGCGGAAGCCGAGCTCACCGGTGGCGCAGAAAGCGCAGGCGAGCGCGCAGCCCGCCTGGGACGAGACGCAGACGACGTACTTCTTCTCCTTGCCTGCGTAGGCGCTCACGTCCGCGCCCGGGGCCTCGCAGGGGATGGGAATGCGGACGGCCTCGACGCGCGCGCCGTCTCGCAGCTCGAAGAGGTACTTGAGAAAGCCGTCCGGAGCCCGCTCGCGCGCCGCGATGCGCAGCGGCTCGGCGGTGGTCTCCAGCTCGATGCGTTCGATCAGCTCGCGGCGGACTCCACGCACGGAGCGGAGGTCGCGCTCCCCGCGCTGGACTGCCGCAGCGAGCAGCTTGCGGCCGACCTCCTCGGTGACGCCCCGCTGCGGATACTGATCGGGAAGTAGTCCATACCGATGATTCACGGAGCGCGATCTACTGGAAGCCGATGGAAATCTCCAGACCGTCTAGCGTTCCGACGTTGGAGGTGTTGAGGTTGGTCGGCGTGCTCCGATTTCGCGAGTTCAGCAGAAAGTAGAAGCTCCCGTTTGGCTGCAGATAAGCCAGGGGATTGAGCAGAGAGATGAATGCGCCGCCGAGAATCGGTTGCGTCAGGAGGTCCCAGCGCGAGTTGCCACCGTTCCAGATGTAGAGCGGCGTGCCGAAGAAGCTCGGATCCGCGGAGTGCACCTTGAAGGTCAGAGTGGTTGCTGTATCAGGTGAATTCAGGCCGGCGGGCGCTGCAATCAGCAGGCGACTCGCTGACTGCTTGCTCAGCGCCCACACATCGCTCGTCGGCGTCCC
>VBKQ01000259.1:0-1441 GCA_005879505.1 Deltaproteobacteria bacterium | reverse complement strand
CGCTGAGGTCGAGCTCCCAAGCGTCCTGCGTGGGACCAGTCGCATCGGTACCGCCGTAGACGATAAGCTTGCGGGGCTCGCCGAAGGCGATGGCCGATCCGGATCGGGGAGTCGGCGCCGTCGCGGGCGCGGTGCCGGCGGTCGACAGGAGCGTCCACGTGATCTGCGTTTGCGCGACCGCTCCGACGGCGGTGCATGGCGGCGTCGCAGGTGGCCCGGCGCTGCAGACGACCGAGATAGTGCCTTTCCAGACGTCGTTCTGGAGTCCTGAAGTACCGGCAGGGCCGTTTGCACGGTTTCCGCCGAACATGTAGACGGTGGCGCCCTCGGACCCGTCGTCCGTCTGCGTCAGAGCTTCTCCGGTGCGGTATCCGATCTGGCCGGCGGCCGCACCGGTGGCCCACTGAGACGTCGTGCACGAGCTGACTTGGAACGTCGGGTTCACCGAGCCGCTGAAGGTGGTCAGGTATTGGCACGCCGCAGTATCATTGTTTGCTCCCGCTTGGCCGGCCGGAATGATTCCCCGCCCGCCCACCATTACGGCCCCGTAGAAGAAATTCTGATTGGTGCCGGCGGGGACCGGGATACCGTACAATATGGCCGAGGCCATTCCGGCGTCCGGCACCAACAGGCGCGGATTCGAGGTCCCCAGATTCGTGCCCTCGGCGGTCTCGTCCCACCACCCGAGGTAGATGTTGCCGAAGGCTGTCCTGCTTCCATACGCGAAGAGGTTGTTCGTGAGCGTCGTCCCGTCAGCCTTGACGCCCCCCGCAACGACGACGTTCAAATTGTAGTTGATGCCATTGCACGCCCCGGTCGTACAATTGTAGGAGGCAACAGGAGCGAGCGCGGTACCCGACCTCGAAATCGTGGCGAGCTGTGCAGCAGAGGCGAGGCCGAAAGAAGTGAAGTTCGACGGGAAGGGGCCAGGGCTCGAGGTCTGCGTGTTCGTTGCCACGGACGTCCAGCCAACGGCGGCCGGACTGAACGCGCTATGGTTGAACGCATGGATGGTGGGCGAGGCGTCCGCCGGTGCGCCTGTCCCGTCCGCCCCTCCGTACGCCATGAATGAGTAGGAGTTCCCGCCTGTGCTGATCCCGATCTGCGCCACCGCCATGCCCGTGCGGGGCGAAGGCGTCAATGCGACGTTCTTGTCGGTCGCAGCGTTCGAAATTTGCTCCCAGCCGACCGGTCCCGTGGCGGTCGGTTGCGCGGGCGGCGTGGTACTGCTCGAAACACCATCGATGCTCGCGAGGCCGTTGTACGCCGCGGGTGAGGCGATGTTGTTCACGACCGTGGAACTGAGCGGAATCTCCGTGAGGCCCGAGATCCAACCAACCGGGTCAAAGAGCGAATCGGTCGCCGTAGAGGCGTCATACGCCGCGATCGGATTCACGCTCCCGGGGACGTCCTTCCCAGCGAAGCTCAGCTTGACCTGCTG
>VBKQ01000504.1 GCA_005879505.1 Deltaproteobacteria bacterium | reverse complement strand
ATCTGCGCCTGCGGATTCACCGGCTTGGCCGTGGCGATCAGCGCACCCGGCGCGGGCAATTCGTATCGGAACGCGGCGATGTACTGATTGCCTTCGTTGGACAGCGTCGCGTCCTGCTTCTTGCCCAGGACACCCTCCTGCGACTCCTTCGAGATCGAGAATTTCTCCGGCCAGGCGATCGGGTTCCAGCCCGCGTGGCAGGCGGTGAGGGCGAGGGCGGCGAGGGGGAGGGCGGCGCGGTATCTCTGCATGGGAGTCCTCTTCCTGATGCCTACTCGAGGCCGTACTTCTTCGGATTGTTCCCGATGATGGCGGCGGCGAGGATCTGCGGGACGTACTCGAGCGTCTCCTCGGGCAGCTTCTTCAACCGGTAGAGGTGCCAGAAGTCGCGCTTGTCCTTGCGAAACCCGCCGGGTTGCTGCGCGATGTCGTGGAGCACGCGGCGCATCCCGTTCTCGCCCTTGTTGTACGAGGCGATGGCAAGCATGAAGGAGTCCTCGCCGAACTCGGCGAGAAGATTCGCGAGGTAGCGCGCGGCGGCGCGGGTGCTCTTCAGCACGTCGGTGCGATCGTCGAGGCCGCGCTTCGCGTCCACGCGCATGCCGAACTCGCGGGCGCGGAAGTCCATGAACTGCCACATCCCCCTGGCCTTGGCGCCGCTCTCCGCCAGCGGGTCGAAGCCCGACTCCTGCCACGCCACGTACCCCATTTCTTCCGGAAGACCCAGGGCGCTGAACTCCTTCACGATCAGCGGCCAGTACTGCTGCTTGCGCCGGTAGATCGCGCGCGTGCCCGCCTGATGGACGGTCCGGTCGATGTAGTGCTTGAGCCGGGCCTTGAAGATGGGCGGCACCAGATACGTCTGCGCGTTGAACTTGCCGAGGATGCGCCGGATCTCACGATCCAGCTCGTCGCCGGACTCCTCGAGCTTCTGCGCTTCGCTCCTGTCCTTCTTCGCCAGCTCCCCGATGGCGTCCTGCGCCTTGCCGGTGAGCGCGGTGAGCTGATCTTCCAGCGAAGCCAGCTTGTCGGGATCGGATTGGAGCTGCATGTCGAGCTGGATCCTGGCGATCTGCTTGTCGAGGCCGTCCTTCTTGTGGAGGATCTGCTCGATCTGCTTGTTTTTCTGTTGGATCACGAACCCGAGCGCGCCGAAGCCGGCCAGCGAGAGCGCGACGATGGTCAAGACGATCCTCGTGGCCTTCTTGCGGTCCTTGCGGTGGGTGACGGCCTCCACCTTCTTCAGGGTGTCGTCCATGATGAACATCGTTTGACCCGAAGACCGTCCACCCGACCGCGCGCGTGCCCGCGAGATCCTGACCTGCGCCTCGCGGGCCAGCGTCGTCGCGCTCTGCGTCGGAGGGGGGATCGCCGGCGGCGGCTTGCGCGCGATCGGCATCTGCAGCGGCTCGGCGATGCCGTTGGTGCGCAGGTTGCCGAAGCCTTCTTCGATGTCGAACCGCACCTCCGGTCCGCCCTGCGCCCCGAAGACGATCTTGTCTCCCGAGCGCAGCTCGTGAGCGCGCACGAGCTTGCCGTTGACGAAGGTACCGTTCGTCGATCCCACGTCGACCACCACGTATAGCCCGTTCTCGAACCGGATCTCGGCGTGATGCGTCGACACCTTGGTATCGTGCTGCGCGTCGAAGCGTACGTCGCAGTCCTGGCCCCGGCCGATCCGGATCACCGCCTTTGGCGACATGGAGGCCGTTCCCTGCAGACTGCCGGTGAGGTGGGTGAGACGAATCAAGTGCCGCTCTTCTGCGTGATCTCGCTCGCCGCCAGCTCTTCCTGGTAGTACTCCGCGGTCTTCTCCTTCGACTTCACCGTGCCGAGCGATTCCTCCAGCGCGGCGGAGACCTGTTCGCAGGAGGGGCCCGGGACGCAGAGCACCTTGATCGACACCTCCCCGTTCGGGAGGATGGTGATCTCCATCTTCTGCTTGTCGGCCATGGGGGTTGACCTCGGGCTACCACCGGGAAACGGAGAGGCGGATCGTGCCGTCCGCCTCGACCTGTTCCTCGTCGAGGGTGAAGCCCTGCTTGGCCACTTCGGCCTTCACCTTGTGCTTGGCGTAGCACTGGAGGAGCCGCTGCTGGATCTTCGCGGCTTCCTCGTTGGTCTCCTCCTCGATGCCCCACCAGTCCGCGACCAGCTTGTACGTGCCTTCCTCGCTGAGCTGGAGCCCGATGTCGTAGCTCTTCGAGGCCTTGATCTTCGCCTCCGCCGTGAGCGTGGATCCCTTCCAGCCGCGCACCTTCACCAGCTGGTCCTCCGTGGCCTGCTCGAACTGCAGGCCCAGCTCCTCGAGCGCGGCCTTGAGCGCGACGAGATCGTTGATCTTCGTCTCCACCT
>VBKQ01000258.1 GCA_005879505.1 Deltaproteobacteria bacterium | reverse complement strand
TGATGTCGAAGATGACGTCGATGTCCACCGCGCCCCGCGGCGCCGCGCGCAGGCCGGTCAGCATGAACTCGCCCAGCAGCTCGTTGTCGGTGGCGGCCTCGCTCTCTCCCTGCAGCACGGTGATCTTGGCGGAGGTCTGATCGTCCTTGACGGTGGTGAACACGTGGTGCGCGCTGGTCGGCACGGTCGTGTTCTTGGAGATGATCTTCTGGAAGAACCCGCCGGCGATGGCGATGCCCAGGCTGTGCGGCGTCACGTCCAGGAGCAGCATCTCCTGCTCCTCGTGCAGCAGCATCGCCCCCTGGATGGACGCGCCCAGGGCGACTGCTTCATCGGGGTTGACGTTCTTCGCCGGCTCCTTCCCGAAGAGGCGCCTCACCTCTTCCTGGATCTTCGGCATGCGCGTCTGCCCGCCGACCAGCAGGACGTCGCCGAGCTGGGCGGCGAGCACCTTGGCTTCCCCGAGCACGCGCTCGCAGACCTGCATGCAGCGCTGCACCAGATCGCGCGTCATCGCCTCGAGCTGGTCGCGCGAAAGCGTCGCCTGCAGGTGCAGGGGGCCCGTCTGCTGCGAGGCGGAGATGAAGGGCAGGTTGATCTCGACCTGCTTGAGCGAGCTGAGCTCGCACTTGGCCTTCTCCGCCGCATCGCGCAGGCGCTGCAGTGCCATCTTGTCCTTGCGCAGGTCCATGCCGTGCTTCTGCCGGAACGGCTCGGCCAGGAAGTCGATGATCCGGTTGTCGAAGTCCTCGCCGCCGAGGAGCGAATCGCCTCCGGTGGCCTCGACCTCGAAGACCCCTTTGAACATGTGCAGCACGGTGAAGTCGAAGGTGCCGCCGCCCAGGTCAAACACGGCCACCTGCCGCTCCCCCTGCGTCTTGCCGAATCCGTAGGCCAGCGCCGCGGAGGTGGGCTCGTTGATGATGCGGATCACGTCCAGGCCGGCGATGCGCCCCGCGTCCTTGGTGGCGTTGCGCTGCGAGTCGTTGAAGTAGGCGGGGCAGGTGATCACGGCCTTGGTCACCGGCGCGCCGAAGAAGGCTTCGGCATCGAGGCGCAGCTCGGTGAGCACCATCGCGGAGATCTCGGGCGGCGAGTACTGCTGTTCGCCGAGCGTAATGCGCACGTCGTCGTGCGGCCCGGCCACGATCGAGTAGGGCATGCGCTGGATGGCTTCCTGGGTGGTCTTCGCCGACCAGCGGCGACCCATCAGCCGCTTGACCGCGACCACCGTGCGCTCGGGGTTGGTGACCGCCTGGCGCCGAGCCAGCGCGCCGACGAGTCGTTTGCCGTTGCGCGCCATCGCCACCACCGAAGGCGTGATCCGGTAACCGCTGCGGTTGGAGATGACGGTGGGCGTGCCGTTCTGCACCGTGGCGCAGACGGAGTTGGTGGTGCCCAGATCGATGCCGATGACCAGCTCGCCCAAGATCTGCCTATAGCGTCCGGAGGAGCGCCTTGGCCTCCTTGTGATCGGGGTTCTTGCCGAGGAGCGCGTTCAGCTCCGTCCGGGCCCGGGCCTTCATGCCGGCCGAGGCGAAGAGCCGCGAGAGCATCATGCGGGCGCTCGCGTCGTCAGGGTTCAATTCCACGGCGCGCGAGGCCCAGATGGTCGCGGCCGGGGGGTTGGAGGTCTCCATCGCGCAGCGGGCCGCGCCCATCGCCGCGGCGAAGCTGCCCGGGTCGTTCTGGAAGGCGGCCGCGTACGCGGCGATCGCCTCCGCGAAACGCTTCTTTTCCTCCTGTTCGCGCCCCGATGCGAGCGCGGAATTGGCGCGCGCGCGCGCCTGCTCGCGCTCCAGCTCGACCAGCTTGGCCGCGATCTCCTTGCGCTTGGGATCGAGCTCGCGCGCCGCCTTCAGCGCGAAGATCGCCTGCGTCCGCTCGCCGTTCAGCGCGTACTCCAGCGCCTCCTCGTAGAGCTTGCGCGCCGCGCCGATGCGGGCAAAGCCCTTGGTGCGCAGCAAGCGCTCGCGGCGCTCGCGACCTCTCCGCTCCTCCTCCGCGCGCGAGAGCTCGCGCCGATCGAGCGCGGCACGGTCGGTCTGGGACAGCTCGGTGTGGTGGTCGCTGTCGTACGCCGTGCGCGACTCCTCGTCCGACAACACCTGGTACGCGCTCGAGAGCCGCTGGAACCACTTGGAGAGAAGCGGGCCGAACTTGCCCGTTTCCTTGCGGTACCAGGCATCGGGATGGAACCGCTTCGACTTCTCCAGGTAGGCGCGCCGGATCGTGCGGCCGTCGGCGTCGGCGGAAACTCCGAGCAGCTGGTAGTGCGTCAGCCGGTCCCCCCGCGCCTCGAGCTGCTGGAGCTCGCTCTGCATGTCGGCCGGAAGCTCTATGGTTCCTCCGGGGCTGCTCGGCGCCGCACCCAAACGGTTTCCCCCTGCGCGTGCATCCGCGCCCGCGTCGCGCCAGAGTATCCCACGGCCCAACGGGGAGAAAAGGTTCTCGCTAAGCCTTTTCCAATGCCTCGGCGAGCAGGTCTGCCGCCCGGTCGATCTCTTCATCCGACACTGTGAGCGGAGGTGCGAGACGCACCACTCGATCGCCCACCGCGTTCACCAGCAGGCCGATCTCGCGCGCTTTCACGACTACTTTCGCAGCGAGGTCTTCGCCGAGGACCAGGGCACGGAGCAGTCCGATGCCGCGCTCGCCGGCGCTACGGCCGCCGATGGCCGCCAGCCGCCCTGAGAGCCGCTCACCGGCGCGCTGCACCCGCTCGACCAGTCCCTCCGAGAGCAGATCCATCACCGCGCAGGCGGCGGCGGTCGCCAGCGGGTTCCCCCCGAAGGTGCTGGCATGGGTGCCCGGCGTGAAGACCTTGGCCAGGTCCTCGCGGGCGAGCAGCGCGCCGAGGGGGGCGCCGCCCGCGATGCCCTTGGCGAGGGACATGGCGTCGGGCTCGATCCTCTCGTGCTGATGCGCGAAGTACGCGCCGGTCCGGCCCATGCCGGTCTGCACTTCATCGAGCAACATCAGGGCGCCGTGGTTCGTGCAGAGCTCGCGTACGCGGGCCAGGTATCCGCGCGGCGGCACCATGACGCCTGCCTCGCCCTGCACCGGCTCGAGCAAGACCGCGCAGGTCTTGTCGGAGATGGCGGCAGCGAGCTGCTGAGCGTCGCCGAAATCGAGAAAGCGGAAACCTTCCGGCAGCGGGCCGAATCCCTGCTGGTACTTGTGCTGGCCGGTTGCGGCGAGGGAGCCGAGGGTGCGGCCGTGGAAGGAGTTGTGGAAGCAGAGAATCTCGATTCGCTCGGGGTGGCCGTTCACCACGTGGAAATGGCGGGCGAGCTTGATCATCGCCTCGTTCGATTCGGTGCCGCTGTTGCAGAAGAAGGCTCGCTTGAGCGTGCGGGTCTGCCTAGTCAGCTTTTCGGCCAGACGGATCTGCGGTTCGGTGACGTAGAGATTCGAGGCGTGCCAGAGGAGCTTCGCCTGCTCCGTCAACGCCTCGCGCACCCGGGGATTCGCGTGGCCGACGCTGATGGTCGCGATGCCGCCGATGAAGTCGAGGTAGCGCTTGCCGTCCGCGTCATGGACCCAGGTTCCTTCGCCCCGCACCAGCGCGATCGGCTGGGTCCGGTAGTTCTGGAAGAGCACGGCCTGGGCGCGCTTGACGAGCTCCTCATTGGACATGTTTGCAGTGTAATCGGTGGGCCTCTTTTTGTATCGGACGATACGACCCCGCGGCGTCAGCGCACTGCGGACTGCAGCTCTCCAGTAGAGCCCGGGAAAAAGGAGACGTTGTGGAAGGCTTCGTGGGCGATCTGCTCGGCGACGAAACGGGCGTCGTCGGCGGAGGAGCCGAAGACGATGATGCGGGTGTTGTGATCGGCCAGCAACATGTTCACGCCCCCTTGCTGCGCGCGCGCTGCGCGTACTCCATCAGCCGCTCCAGGTAGCTCTCGATGGGAGGGCAGGATATTCCGGTGCCGTCGAGGATCTCCAGCGTGTTCCGGCTGGAGTAGAAGCTGAGGTGGTTCACCGTGGCGAACGCCATGCGCTGCTCCCGGGTCAGCTTCTCCAGCCCAGGCAGCTTGAGCAGGCGGTCCGTCAACTTGTACCCGAGGGACAGACGGGGCAGCTTCTTGCCTTCGCGTTCCGCCACGCGCTCGTACACCCGCCGCGAGCTGGAGGGATTGGGATCGACGATGTGGAACGTGCGTCCGACCGCGCGCTGGTCGTGGTGGATCGCCGCCGCCGCCGCCGCGACGAAATCGATCGGAACGACGTTCAGCGGCGCGACGCCATCGCCCGGCAGCGGCAATGGGACTTGGAGTCGGGTGGACAGGAGCAAGGCGGCGACCGTATACGGTCCCTCGAACCGGTCGATCTCCCCCGTCGTGGAGTCCCCGACGATGAAGGCCGGCCGCAGGACGGTGCAGGGGGTCTGACCCATCGCGCGCCGCACCAGCAGCTCCGACTCGAACTTCGTCTGCTCGTAGAAGTTGCGGAAGGTCTGCCCGGCGGAGAGCTCGTCCTCCGCGATCACGCCGACGCGGTCCCCGCTGACGAAGACGGTGGAGAAGTGCGTCAGGCGGCGCAGCTTGCGGCAGTCCTGGGCGAACTCCAGCACCGTCCGCGTCCCTTCGATGTTGACGCGCTCGAGCGTCGGCTTGTCCGCGCCGACGTTGCTCCACTCCGCGGCATGGATGATCTCCATGCATTCGCTGGAGAGATCGCGGTACTCCGCGGTCGAGAGCCCCAGGTGCATCGAGGCTACGTCCCCGGTGAGCACCCGCGCTTGCGGCAGGGTGGCGGCAAAATCGGCGGCCTGGTCGGCGTGGTGCTCCTGTGCGAGCAGGGTCACCGGACCGCGCGGGGCGAGCGCATTCGCGAGCCGGCGTGCGAGCAGCTTGGGAAAGCCGGTGACGAGGAGCATCAGGACTCCTGCCGCAGCCGCGAGACCAGGCTCTCCACCTCGTCCGACAGCTCCGCTTCCGAACCGGAGTTGTCGATCACGACGGTGGCGTGCCGCGCTTTTTCCCCTGGGGGCAGCTGGGAGGCGATGCGCGCGCGCGCCTCGGGCTCGCTCATGCCCTCGCGAAGGCGCAGCCGCGCGATCTGCGCCTCGGGCGGCGCGCTGACGACGATCAGCCCATCCAGCCCTTGCTGCAGCCCGTTCTCCACGATCAGCGCCGCCTCGTACACGGCGACCTTCTGACCGGCGGCGGCGAGCGCCGCCATCCGAGCGGCGACCTCCTCCGCGATCCGCGGATGAATGATGCGATTGAGTGCCTCGCGCTCGGCGGGGTCGCCGAATACCCGTGCCGCCAGCGTCTTGCGGTCGAGGGAGCCGTCGGGCAGGAGCACGCCCGGGAAACGCGAGGCGATCTCGCGCAGGGCGGGTCGCCCCGGCTCGACCACCTCGCGCGCTACCTGGTCGGCGTCGACGACGGGGATGCCGCGCGCGGAAAGCATCCGCCCCACCGTGCTCTTGCCCGATCCGATGTTGCCGGTTAATCCCCAGATCCGCACCGGCAGAGTGTACACTGCGCCCCCTGCATGAAGCGTCTCGTCCTGCTCTTCCTCGTGGCCCCCGCGGCGCTCGCCTCCGACCTCATCGGCCCGGCCTCGTGCCGCAGCTGTCATCCCGAGGCCTACCGCATCTGGGCGGCAAGCCCGCACGCCCGGGCGGCGGAATCGCTCGCGCCCGATCAGCGCCAGAAACCGCTCTGCTTGCAGTGCCACTCGCGCGACGAGCAGCGCGCCGGACAGGCCGAGGTGCAAGGCGTCTCCTGCGAGACCTGCCACGGCGGCGGCCGCTGGTATCAGTCCGTCGTGGTGATGCGCGACAAGGAGCTCTCGCGCTTGTTCGGCCTGCTCGATCCGGGCCCGCAGACCTGCATGGTCTGCCACGGCGGTCAGTCGCCGTCACTGCGCCCGTTCGATCCGAAGGAGGCGATGCAGCGCATCGACCATTGGACCGCGGATCGGGCGGCACGGAAGCCGAAGGTGTCGCTCTGGCTCAAGGAAAGACGGTGAGTGATCGTCCTCTCCGCAGAGTTCGTGAAATCGGCCAGCGACGCGCGGGGATGGCCGCCGCCGGGCCCGCCTGAGTTCGCCTTCTGCGGCCGGAGCAACGTGGGCAAGTCGTCGGCGCTCAACGCCCTCGCCGCCCGCAAGTCGTTGGCCCGGGTCTCGCGCACGCCGGGCCGCACGCGCCTGATCAATTTCTTCGATCTGCGCGTCGCGGAAAAGACCCGCTCCGGCGGGCGCGGCGAGGAGCAACGCGTCGTCTTCGCCGACCTGCCGGGCTACGGATACGCGAGCGGACCGCGCGAAGAGCGGGAGGCCTGGCGCCAGATGATCGAGGAGTACCTGACGCAGCGCGATGCGTTGCGCGCGTTGGTGGTGCTGATCGACGGCGAGCTGGGCGCTCAACCCAGCGACATCGAGATGGTGCGCTGGGCGGAGACGCTTGGCCGCAAGGTGGTGGTCGCCGCCACCAAGCTGGACAAGCTGTCGCGAAACAGGCGCGGCCAGCAGATCGACCGCATCGCGGGATCGCTGGCCGTCCCCAAGGTGATCGCCTTCTCCGCCAGGGAGTACTTCGGCGTAGAAGAGCTCTGGAGCGAGCTGCTTACGTAACCGGCATCTGCGACCGGTTCATCATGTCCTGGTTCACGCCGAGCTGATCGGCCTTCCGCCGCATCCGATCGCCCAGCTCGCTGCGGAATTCCTCGCCGCTCTTCGGCGCAAACGCCAGGCCGATTCCCGCGCCGACCAAGCAGCCCAGCGCGAAGATGCCGATGGTGCCGAATGTGGTGGCCCAGGCGCTGCTCCGCTCCTCGAGGCCGAGCGCCTCGAGCACGTCGTCCTTGTCGATGTCCTGTAGGTACTTGAGGGCCTTGAGCCCCTGCCTCCGGATGTCCTTGACCATGATGGCCTCCAAGAGCGGCCGCCCGAGGCCGCTCACCACGTGAACGCTGTTGAACTGTCCCCGGCGCAATCTGCGCACGAACCGCGGGGAATGCTCGGGCCTGCCCGCAGGGCGCGAGCGCGGCGCTGGGCGCCGCCTCGCGCAGCGCTAGAACGTCGGACCGGCCGCTCCCTCGCCCGCCACGTGCTCGCTCTGTCCGGCGATGTTGGCGAGCTGGCTCTTCACCAGCGGGATCAGCGCCAATCGCAGCCCGATGCGGAGGGCCTTGCCCGTGAGCGGAGAGAAGAGGCCGCCCCCGAGCACGTAGCCCACGCCGGCCGCGGCGAGCATCATCCCAATCGGGTTGCGCTGCACCCGCCCTCGCAGGTCGATCGATCGGGTGAAGCTCTCGGCCTGGTTCCCGATCGCCTCCTTGAACGCCCGTGCTTCCTCGACCATGCGCCGCCCGTGATCCATCGCGCCCTGTCCTTCGTACCCGCTGTTGCTGGCCACTTCGACTCTCCTTAGCGCGAAGCGATCTTGCCGATCAGGTACCCGAGCGCGAGCGCGCCGGCGAGGCACACGATGGGCCGCTCCTTGATGAACTCCGCGGCGGTGTTCAGCGCCTGGTCCACGGCTTCGCGCCCCTGCTCCAGCATTTGCTCCGCATCCTCCGGGTTGAAGTTGCTGAGGATCCTCGCGGCGGTGCCCTGTCCGTCCGGGCCCTGGGGTTCGGTTGCCATAGGGGGTATCCCTCCGTG
>VBKQ01000515.1 GCA_005879505.1 Deltaproteobacteria bacterium | reverse complement strand
GCCGGATTCGTGCCTTTGGCCTTGCCTTCCTTCGCCAGGGCCTCGAGCTGGACGTTGAGCTCGTTCACGTTCTTGACGTAGCCCTCGTACAGCTTGAAGTGGTCCTGCAGCAGCCCGTCGGAGATTCCAGACAGTCCCTTCAGCCTCGGAAAGTGCTTCGGTTCGTACCGTTTCATGCTGCGCAAGATGCGCACGGATCCGCGGGCGTGCGGCGGGCGCTCGCTCCCTTCGTCGGATCTCTCTCGACGGAGCGATCCCGGAACGGTAGTGTGCCGCCGAAAACCGGCGTTCTCCGAGGGAGGGTGGATGGACTCCAATCTGAACGAGTGGCTGAACCTCGTCTTCCGCTGGATCCACGTCCTCGCGGGCGTGATGTGGATCGGTCATCTCTGGTTCTTCAACTTCGTCAATGCGCAGCTGGCGAAGACGTACGACGCGGACTCGAGAAAGAAGGTGGTTCCGGAGTTGATGCCGCGCGCGCTCTACTGGTTCCGCTGGGGCGCCGCCTATACGTGGGTCACAGGAATCCTGCTGCTCTGGGTCGTGTACTGGCCCGGCCTCATGGGCAGCGAGCGCATGAGCGGCTACGCCTCGGGCGGGATCGGGCTCGTGATCGCGGTGATCGCGTTCGTGATCTACGACGTCCTCTGGAAGGGCATGAAGAACGAGACCACCGGGGGCATCGTCTCGCTGGTCCTCTTCGCGGTGCTGGTCTTCGTCTTCCACTTGTTCATGGGCGGACGGGCCATGTTCATCTACGCGGGCGGGACGCTCGGCACCATCATGGCGGCCAACGTCTGGATGCGGATCTGGCCGAACCAGCGGAAGATCATCGCGGGCGTGAAGGGCACGGGACCGGCGGTCGATCCTTCGATCCCCGCTCTGGCCGCGCTGCGCAGCAAGCACAACACGTACATGTCCTTTCCCTTGATCTTCTTCATGGTGTCGAACCACTTTTCGACCGTGTACGGCAGCGACTACGCCTGGGTTCTCGCCATCGCGTTCCTGATCGTCGGTTTTGGAATCGCCACGTTCTGCTTCAACAAGTCGGCCACGCCCATCCCGGCGAAGTTCTAGCCCCGCCGGCCGAGGTACGGAGAGAAGACGTGCAGAGCGTGAACCTGATCAGCGATGCGCGGTACTCGGACGACAAAGCCAACGTCTTGCACGCCGTGAAGACCGACCAGCTCCTGGTGGACGGCGTCTACCTCAAGGGCGGCCAGACGATGGGCTGGAAGAAGCATCCGGACGCGGACCGGGCGTTCGTCTGCGTGCAGGGCGCCGGGGAGCTGATCCTGGAAACCATCGCGGCCGGGAACGAGCTGCGCATTCCGCTCGTGCCCGGCGGCGTCGCCCTCGCCCCGAGAGGCGTCTTCTTCGATCTGGTCGCCGGCCCCGGCGGCATGGTCTGCTCGGCGCTGAGCAAGTTTCCCGTACGAGTGGTCGAAAAGGGCTAAAAGTCCTGGCGTGCGGAGAGTGCCGGAGCGCCGAGGCCTGAAGCGCCCCCCGGCCCGGCTGCGGCTGCTCGCCGATCGGGAGGAGCCGCTTCTCGGCTTCCTGGTCCGGCGCGGCGGGGTCAGCGAGGAACTGGCGCGAGCGGCGATCGCGAGGGGCGGCGCGTTCGTCCGCGGCAAACGCGTCCGGACCCCGGCGATCGAGCTCCACGCCGGAGATCGGGTCGAGCTGGCGCTGCAGGCGCGCGGGGTTTCGCCGCTGGGGCGCGAGCGCGTCCTCCATATCGACGACCAGGTGCTCGCCGTCGACAAGCCCGCGGGAGTGGCCGCGCAGCAGGATCTCGCCGGCGGTCCGGCACTGCCTGATCTCTGCAGCGCGCTCTTGCGAGAGCTCGGTGAGGAGCAGGCGCAGGCGCTGCTCGTTCACCGCCTCGACCGCGGCACGACCGGAGTCACTGTTCTGGCGCGCACCCAGCGCGCGCAGTCGGCGCTCCTCCTGGAATTCCGCGGCCACCGGGTGCGCAAGGAGTATCGCGCGCTGGTTTCGCCTCCGCCCAGAGGCGATGAAGGCGTCGAGGACAGCTCGATCGGATCGCGGCCGGCGCTGACCAGGTGGGGCGTGGTCGAGCGCTACGCCGGCGGCGCCCTGATCGCAGCCTTTCCGGAGACCGGCCGGACACATCAGATCCGCCTG
>VBKQ01000514.1 GCA_005879505.1 Deltaproteobacteria bacterium | reverse complement strand
GCGCGGTATGCTCCGACCGGGGAGCGGCTCTGGATGACGGACGTGAACTGGCCGGGGATCGAGGTCCTGGGTGGCGTCGCCCTCGACACGGCGGGAAACGCATACGTCGTGGGCTCATTGCCGTCGGATGCATTCGGATTCCAGACCGAAGGTTTCCTCGCCAAGGTCGAGCGCACCGGCGTCGTGCAGTGAGGGGCGTGGACGTCGTACTGCTGGTCAAGGACGAGCAGTGCGCCTTCATCGTGGAGAACTGCCTGCGTTGACGCGGCCCGCGGCTTCGCGGGCGGAAAGCCCAGTCCGTGAAACTGGTTAGCTTCCCTCGGCGACCAGAGAGCAGTGGGTGCTCCACCGGAAGGGCGTTCCGAGTCGGCCCCGGCTGAGTCGTCTCCAAAGGACGGCAGCGTGAAGGTGCGTGGTGTACTGGACCCGCAGCTTACCTGCGGGAAAGCGGGCCTTTCTCCTGGACGAACGGCCCGCCCGTTTCCTCGGGCACTTCCTCGTTGAGATTGTCCTCGGCGGTAGTCTGGCCAGAGGTAGCGGCCTCCACGGATTCCTCGCCCAGCTCCTCGGCGAGGTCGTCCTTCTCGGCTCCAGGAATGAGGGTCTCCGGCTCCTCGCGTTCGCGATCAGGTTCCGGGCGCTCGCGCTGCGTCTGCACACCGGCTGCCTTTCCGGAACCATTCTTTCGTTTTCGGGCCACGACATCCTCCCTGACGAGTAACGGTCGCCGGAGGATAACAGCGGCGCTACGCCGTGGCCGCAGCGGCGAGCCGCGGTCCCACTTCTTTCCCGACGCGCCGCAGGACGTCGTCGAGTTGCACCCCGGAGAGTGTTTCGTTCGCCAGCAGGAGCCCTGCGGCGTCAGCGAGCAACGCGCGGTTCGTCACCAGGATCGCCTGCGCGCGGTGGAACTGCGCCTCGACGATGCCGCGCACTGCGACGTCGATCTCACGCGCCGTCTCCTCGGCGTAGAGCCGCCGAGAGCCGTAGGCCTGCCCGAGGAACGTCGTGGGTTCGGACTCGTACGTCACGGGGCCGAGCGCCGCGCCCATGCCGAAGCGGGTCACCATGCTCCGGGCGATGTCGGTCACCTTGGCGAGGTCGTCGGCGGCGCCGGTGGAAAGATGGCCGAACACGAGGTGCTCCGCGGCGCGTCCGCCGAGGAGGACCGCCATCTTGTTCTCGAGCTCCTCGCGCGTCATCAGATAGCGGTCCTCGGTCGGACGCTGGATGGTGTATCCGAGCGCGCCGATCCCGCGAGGGATGATCGAGATCTTGTGCACCGCATCGGAGCCCGGCAGCGCGGCCGCGACGAAGGCGTGGCCCATCTCGTGGTGCGCCACGATCTCGCGCTCGCGCGGGTTGAGGAGCCGGTTCTTCTTCTCCAGACCGGCGACGATCCGTTCGATCGCCACGTTGAAATCGTTCATGCCGATCCGGTCCGCGCCGCCGCGGGTCGCGACCAGCGCTGCCTCGTTGACCAGGTTGGCGAGGTCCGCGCCGGTAAAGCCCGGCGTGAGCGCGGCGACGTCCTCGAGCTTCACGTCCGCGGCCAGCACCACCTTGCGCGTGTGGACCTTCAGGATCTGCTGGCGTCCGACGCGATCCGGCCGGTCCACCAGCACCTGCCGGTCGAAGCGGCCTGCCCTGAGCAGCGCCGGATCGAGGATCTCGGGCCGGTTGGTCGCGGCGATGAGGACGATCCCGGAAGCCGGATCGAATCCGTCCATCTCCACCAGCAGCTGGTTCAGCGTCTGCTCCTTTTCGTCGTGGCCTCCCAGCCCGGGCATGGTACCGCGGGCGCGGCCGAGCGCGTCGAGCTCGTCGATGAAGATGATGCACGGGGCCTTGGCCCGGGCCTGCTCGAACAGGTCCCGCACACGGGCGGCGCCCACGCCGACGAACATCTCCACGAATTCCGATCCGGAGATGGAGAAGAAGGGCACACCCGCCTCGCCCGCGACCGCCTTGGCAAGCAGCGTCTTGCCCGTACCGGGAGGACCGACCAGGAGGACGCCCTTCGGCATGCGCGCGCCCAGCCGCCCGTGCTGCTTCGGGTCCTTGAGGAAGGAGACCACCTCCTGGAGCTCGGCCTTGGCCTCATCCACTCCCGCCACGTCGGCGAACGTCACTTTGGTGTCGGTCTCGACGTACACCTTCGCCTTGGACTTGCCGATGGCCATCAGCCCGCCGCCCGGGCCGCCGAGCTGCTTGGCCATGCGCCGGCCGACGAAGATCCAGAGGCCGAAGAAGAGCGCGATGGGCACCACCCACGAGAGGAGCAGGGCAATCAGGTTCGATTCGAACTGCCCGCGATACTCGACCCCGTGCTGGTCGAGCTCTTTGGCGATGTCCGCGTCGACGCGGACGGCGACGAAGCGTTTCTTTCCGCCGATCGCTTCCTTGAACTCGCCGGAGAGCTGGTCCTGTCCGACGACGACGTTCGCGATCTTGTCTTCCCGGACCAGCTTCTGGAACTCGCTGTAGGGAATGGTCGCGACGGCCTGCTGGCGG
>VBKQ01000513.1 GCA_005879505.1 Deltaproteobacteria bacterium | reverse complement strand
AGAACGACTGCAAGGGCCAGAGCTTCACCATGGCCAAGAACGCGAAGGACTGCGAGGCCAAGGGCGGCAAGGTGGAGTCGAAGAAAATGTAGGGAGCCTCGGGCCGGAGGCCGCGCTTCCGGTCCGAGTTCCGCATGAGCATTCCGCGACCCGGTCTGGGACATGGCATCGGGCTCCGGCCGAAGCACTTCGGCCGGCTGCTCGACGGGCGGCCTCCGGTCGACTGGATGGAAGCGGTGAGCGAGAACTACCTCGCTCCCGGCGGCCGGCCCGTCGCTGCTCTCGAAAAAGTGCGGAGCGAGGTGCCGGTGGCGCTGCACGGCGTCTCGCTCTCGATCGGGTCCACCGACCCGCTCGACAGGCCTTATCTCGCGGCGCTGCGCGCCCTGGTCGATCGCATCCAGCCGGCGATCGTCTCCGACCACCTCTGCTGGGGCCGCCATGGCGGTCGCTACGTCCACGATCTCTGGCCGCTGCCGCTCACGGAGGAAGCGCTGGCGCACGTCGTCGAGCGCGTCGGGCAAGTGCAGGAGGCGCTCGGGCGGCAGATCCTGCTCGAGAACGTCTCCTCGTACATTGCCTTTCGCGAGTCGACGATCAGCGAATGGGAATTCATCGGCGAGGTCGCCCGGCGCGCGGATTGCGGCATCCTCCTCGACGTCAACAACATCTACGTCAGCGCGCGCAACCACGGGTTCTCCGCCGCCAAGTACATCGCGGGAGTGCCCGCGGATCGCGTCGTGCAGTTCCACCTCGCCGGGCACAGCGACAAGGGCGCCTACCTCTTCGATTCGCACGACGCGCAGGTGCCCGAGTCGGTCTGGGATCTCTATCGTATCGCCGTCGCCCGCTTCGGCCCGGTGCCGTCGCTGATCGAGTGGGACGATCACATCCCGGAGCTCGAGGTTCTCGTCGGCGAGAGCCGCAAGGCCGCAGCCATCGAGGCGCAGGTTCTGGGCCGCAGGGCGGTAGCGTCGTGAAGCTCGCCGAGATGCAGCGTCTGTTCTACCAGCTCGCCGCGCGGGCGCCCGGAAGCGCGGACCTCGATCCCGCGGCGCTGCTCGCCGGTACTGGCGAGCTCGACGCGCGGGCGCGAATCGGCATCTACGCCGACATGTTCATCTGGCGGCAGATCGATGCGCTGCGCGAGGATTTTCCCAAGCTCGCCCTTCTGCTCGGCGACGGCCCGTTCTACGCCATGGCAGAGGAATATCTAAAATCGCATCCGTCGCGACACGCCTCGCTCTCCGAGCTGGGACGCGAGCTGCCCGGCTTCTTGCGCGAGTGGCGCGGGGAGGGCGCGCGGGGCGACCTGGCTGAGCTCGCCGAGCTCGAGTGGGCGCGCGCCAAGGTCTTCGAGGAGGCGAACGTCGAGCCGGCGCCGCCCGAGAGGCTGCGCGCGCTTTCCGGCGATGAGCTGCCGCGCCTTCGCCTGCGATTCGTGCCGGCGCTCCGCGTACTCGAGCTGGAAAGCGATCTCGGCGATCTCTGGCAGGCGCTGGAAGATTGCGTTCCGCCAGGTCCCCCCTCGGCGCGCCGGAACACGGTCGCGGTGTGGAGAAAGGGATTCGAGGTGCTGCACGCGCCGATCGACCAGGACGAGGCCAGGGCGCTGGCGCTGGCGCAATCGGGCGAGCCGCTCGGCGCCGTCTGCGAGGCGTTCGTGGAGCGCCCCGATGCGGTGGAGGTGGCCTTCCGTGCCATCTCAAGCTGGTTCGCAGAGGGTTGGGTGTTCGCCGCGGAGGCGACATGACACTGCCCGCACGAATCGACGGAGCGCTGCGCCGCCTGACCGACGCGCAGTGGGTGCCGCAGCTCCTCGTGCGACTCTTCGTCGGCTACTTCTTCCTCGAGAGCGGGTGGGGAAAGATCCACAACCTGGACGACTTTGCCGAACGCTTCGCCGGGTGGGGCATCCCGGCGCCGGCCTTCAACGCGGCTCTCTCCGCCTGGACCGAGTTCCTCGGCGGCCTGCTCATCGTGCTTGGT
>VBKQ01000512.1 GCA_005879505.1 Deltaproteobacteria bacterium | reverse complement strand
CGCTTCCATCCCGCTCTTCATCAACATGCTGGTGGCCACCCTGGCGGTGAAGATGAAGGAGGTGGGCGGGCTCGACGACTTCGTCGAGCTGGACGAGCCGCTCTACGCGCTCAGCTTCCTCTGGCTCTTTTTCTCCGGCCCCGGATGGGTCAGCCTCGACCATCTCCTCGGCCGTGCGCTGCGCAGGAAGTACGCAGGGCAGTTGGAGCCGAAGGTCCCGGCGTGACCGCCTTCACGGCGGCCGTGGTCGTCGCGGCCGCTCTCCACTACGAAG
>VBKQ01000518.1 GCA_005879505.1 Deltaproteobacteria bacterium | reverse complement strand
TCGCAGGGATCGACCTCTTCGACTGCGTCCTGCCCACCCGCGTGGCGCGAAACGGGCTGCTCTTCACCCACCGCGGCCGCCTGCAGATCAAGGCGGCCCGGTACGCTCGCGATCCCGGCCCCGCGGATCCGGAATGTGCCTGCTATACCTGCCGGACGTTCTCGCGCGCGTACTTGCGGCATCTCTTCGCGGCGCGTGAGCTGCTGGCATTCCGACTGAACAGCATCCACAACCTGGCGTTCTACCTGGACCTGATGCGGGAGCTACGCGAGGCCATCGAGCGTGGCGAGGCGCAGCGGTACGCGAGCAGCATCCTGGAAAAGTTCGCGGCCGGCGAGTAGTGCCCGTTGCCGATCCCCGGCCCGGGTGCTAGAAGGTCCGGCCCCGATTTCCGGGGCGAAACAGGAGATTCGACGCCGTGCTCGCCTTGATCGCCCAGGCCGCCGATCAGCAGCAGTCGCCCTTCGGCGCGTTCGGATTACTGGTGCCCGCCGCGCTGTTCTTCGTGATCTTCTACTTCATCGTCATGCGCCCGCAGGCACGCCAGCAGAACGTCCACAAGACCTTCCTGGAGAAGCTGGGGAAGGGTGACGAGGTGGTGACCTCGGGGGGCGTGGTCGGGAAGGTAGACCGGGTGGCCGGCGACCTGGTGTTCGTCGAGGTCGCGAACAACGTCAAGCTGCGCGTGCTCAAGGCGCAGATCCAGGGGCCGTACAAGACGGCCGCCGAGGAGAAGCCGGCCGAAGAAGCCGCGAAGAAGGGATAGGACTGCGGATGGATCGCGCGTGGTACTGGAAGGCTGGACTGATCCTGGCCGTCACCGTCTTGTCGGTCTGGGCCCTGGTGCCCAGCGTCACCTATTTCCGCCTGCCGGCCGCGGAGCGCAACGAGGCGAGCGTGTTCGAGAAGGCGCGGCCGAAGTGGGCTCCCGCCAAGCACCTGAACCTGGGCCTCGATCTGCAGGGCGGCATCCACCTGGTGATGGGCGTCGAGGTGGACCGCGCCGTCCGCGAGAAGGCGGTGCGGCGGGCGGAGGAGATCGCCGCCGAGATGGACCGCAAGGAAGTGAAGGGCGTCGACGTGAAGGGCGATCCGGATTCCGGCATCGTCACGGTCACCGCCCCGGACATCGGCAAGGCGAAGGACGTGCTCGGCGAGTTCACCGACATGTACGTGCGCCGGACGACGGGAAACACCGTCGAGCTGGCGATGAAGGACGACGCAGTCAAGCAGCTCAAGGAGAGCGCGGTCGAACAGGCGGTGAAGGCCATCCGCAACCGCGTCGACAAGTGGGGCGTCTCCGAGCCGACCATCGCCAAGCGCGGCGACGCGTCCATCCTGGTGCAGCTCCCCGGCTATTCCAACCCGGAGAAGGCGAAGGAGCTGATCGGGAAGACGGCGCAGCTCGAGTTCAAGATCGTGGACGATACCGACCAGTCGCTCACGCAGCTCAAGGATCTGCCCCAAGGCATCGCGCTGAATTGGGACCGCTATACGGGCGCCGGCGACGCGACCGTCTCCTCGCCGTACCTCGAATCGAAGGACCGGGCGCTGCTCGTGCAGTATTTGAAGGACAAGGCGCCGCCCGGACACGTCATCGCCATCGGCAAGGTGGAGAGCCGCACCCGCGGCGAGACCACCTACCGCTCCTGGCTCCTCGATCAGAAGCAGGGCATGACGGGCGAGTACATCACCGACGCGCGCGTGGCATTCGACAACTCGCCGGGCGAAGGGAACCGCCCCTACGTGCAGGTGAGCTTCAACAAGACCGGGGCGGACCTGTTCGGGAAGCTGACCAAGGAGAACGTCAAGCGGCGCATGGCCATCGTCCTCGACGACACCGTGGACTCGGCGCCGATCATCCAGACCGAGATCCCGGGTGGAATCTGCTCGATCCACCTGGGCGGGCTGAAGCCGATCAACGAAGTCCTGGAGGAGGCGAAGGACCTGGCGCTGGTGCTCAAGTCCGGAGCGCTGCCCGCGCCGGTACGCATCCTCGAGGAACGCAGCGTGGGCGCCTCGCTCGGGCCCGAGTTGATCCGCCGCGGATCGATGGCGGCCCTGATCGGGCTCCTCGCGGTGCTGGTCTTCATGGCCCTCTACTACCGGTTCTCCGGAGTGGTCGCGGACGTCGCGCTCGTCCTGAACGGGGTGGTGGTCCTCGCCATCATGGCCGCGATCAATTCCACGCTGACGCTCCCGGGCATCGCCGGCTTCGTGCTCACGCTGGGAATGGCGGTCGATGCGAACGTGCTGATCAACGAGCGCATCCGCGAGGAGCTGAAGACCGGACGGAACATCGCCGCCGCGGTGAAGACCGGATACGAGAAGGTGTTCTGGACCATCTTCGACGGGCACGTCACGGCGCTGGTGGCCGGGTTC
>VBKQ01000517.1 GCA_005879505.1 Deltaproteobacteria bacterium | reverse complement strand
GCGGGCGTCAAGCGACCGCCCCTCGACGAGCGCCGTGCGGCATCGACGGAAGGGCCTGCCGCGGTGAGCGACGATCAGGCGACGTTCGGGATCACGAAACGCAGCTGCTCGGGCTCATCGGTCCGGGTGACGCGGAACGACCAGGATTTCTCCACCGGCAACGTGGTGAAGAGATCCGAGACGTATCGCGCGATGG
Organism: Deltaproteobacteria bacterium; assembly: GCA_005879505.1. Classification (GTDB taxonomy): domain Bacteria; phylum Myxococcota; class Myxococcia; order Myxococcales; family 40CM-4-68-19; genus 40CM-4-68-19. Next base: position 1,944 of record VBKQ01000517.1, on the reverse strand, counting down.
CGTTCTCGACGCGCACCATGATGGAACGCTCCGGATACCGGACGGTCAGCCACTGCGGCAGCAGCGGAGGAACGAGAACGACCCCGACACGCTGCTCGGAGGGTCGGCGGAAGCGCACGAAGAGGCCGATCGACCCTGCTGGAAGATCGGGCAAGGGGTGCGCGTGATCCAACGCGATGGGCGTGAGGGCAGGCAGCACCTGCTCCCGGAACGAGCGCGCCAAGAGCGAAGCATCCGACTGCGGCAGCGACTCTAGAACTATCGGGCAGAGCTCGAAGGAGGTGGCGCCGATGCGCCTCTTTTGCGGACTGCTTCGCTCCATGCGTTTTGGCACGAGCACGATCCGTGCCAAGCGGCACAATGCGTGTCGGGGTCCTCGACCCAAGTCTTAGCGCGGCCGAACGCCCGGCGCTACAGGATGCGGTGGCACTGTCACCGCCGCTGTCATCCTTTCCGAAGCCGAGGCTGGTTGACACGCTGTGGGCGCGCTGCATGCTCGCGAGGTGGAGCGCACCCAGACGATACGAGAGGCGATCCGCGAGGAATTGCTGCGCGGAGCGGCGACTGCGCGTCAGCTGTCGGAGCGGGTTTCCATCCGCGAGAAGGACGTCGCCGGACATCTCGAGCATCTGGAGCGATCCCTGCGCGCGCGCGGCGAGCGGCTGGTCATCGAGCCCGCGAGCTGCATCGCTTGCGGGTACGCTTTCGTGCGGCGCGCGCGGCTGACACGCCCGGGTTCCTGCCCCGATTGCGGATCGACGCGCATCGACCCGCCGGCGTTCCGGATCGAAGCGGCCTGAGCACGCCGACCGCTACCGCGCGACGCCGACGACGAGGCTGGCCAGGTAGCCGCTCGCGACGCTTCCGCTGACCGTCGCCAGCTGCGCCGAGGAACCGTCGCTGAACACGTTGTCGGTCGCGAGACTGACCTGTGCCAGATTGCTCGCGCTGCCGGAGTAGCCGCTGGTCGCGTACACCTCGTCACAGACGGTCTTTGGCAGGGCGAGCTGGGAGGTTGCGATCTTGTTTGCCGAAGAGGTCGCAAGGCTCAGGCTCGGGTAGAACTCGAAGTGGATGTGTGGCCAGCGGCCGCTGTAGCAGGCGGGGAAGATCGAGGTGAAGGCCACCTTGCCGCTGGAATCCGTCTGCTGCACTCCGCGCAGGTAGTTCTCGCCGGTGACGCCGGCCGAGTACATCGAGTACAGGCCGGAGCGGTTGCAATGCCAGAGGTAGATGGCGTACCCCGCGAGCGCGGCGCAGGCGCTGTTGCTGTTCACCAGGGTCAGCTCGATGGTGAGCGGCACGCCGTCCGCCACGCCGCTCGCACCGCCGATGCTCGATCGGATGTCGCTGCGCACGATCCCTGACAGCGAGAGCGCGTTCGGGCCGTTCGAGCCGTCGCCCGGATAAGGACCCTGTGTCTCTTCGGGGATCTTCGAGCAGGTGGTGACGCCGCCGTCTGATCCCGCGCCCGCGGCGGTCGCGTCGCCGGCGCAGCCGACCAGCGGCACCAGGGAGGTACCGATCATCCAGCGCAGGATGCTCCGTCGATCGGCCATCCGCCTGAGCGTCTTCAGGTCGTGCTCGAGCCCTTCCCCGTCCTCCGCGTGTTCATCGATCATTCATTCCTCCGCGACAGCTTGGACCATGCAGGCACCGCGAAGGTTAAACAGAGTTGATCACTTCGGCGGCGGACTCCACGTCGCGTCTTCCGCCTGCCATTCGGCCCGCAGGCGGCGTGGCGCATCCGTCCCCTTCATCTTCACCAGTGAGTCGACGAAGTGGACGAGTGCCCAGAGATCCTCCTCGGGCAGCGCACCCTTCCAGGTGGGCATGGCGGTGCCGCCCACGCCGGAAACGATCACGCGGTAGAGATCCTCGAGCTGGTGATCGGGCCGTACCGAGCGAAGCTCGGTGCGCGTGAAGTCGGGCGGGAGGAGCTTC
>VBKQ01000257.1 GCA_005879505.1 Deltaproteobacteria bacterium | reverse complement strand
TCCTTTCCAGGAGCACAGGTGTTCGTGGCGTAATCGTAGTCCTGCGCCTCGCTCGCCCACGCCGCCACGACGTCGCTCGCCGTCCAGTGCCCGAGCGGCGCGCTGGCCGCGATGTTCTCGCCGCGCTCACCGCGCCCCGCATTGTGCTGGTACGTGCAGCGATCGGCCCACGCCTGCGCCACGCTCGCGGCGTCCGCGGACCAGGTCAATTCCGCAAGCGGAGGCGACGGGACGGGCTGGGCGGACCGCCGGACTGCGTTGTGGAGATCGAGCCACGTCCGCGCATCCGCCGATGAAGGTGATTGCGAAGCTGCTCCGGGCTCACCAAAAGGCCCGCCCTCGCATCCGGCGGCGAGCAGGAGAGCGACGAGCCAACGGCAAGCTCGCATCAAGGGGCAAGTTACCCACTGGACAATCGAGCGGCAGCAAGCAACCGAGCGCGGGAGGCGCTGCCGATCGATGAGGGCCTGCCCGGTAGCGGGCGGGGGGCGGCTCGTCTTCACGTGCGGGATGTGGCAAGCGTCGATCATGTTCTCGCGCCGCCTGCCGCACGTCGTGACCCGCAAGGACCTGGCGCTGCTGATCGCGACCACCTACGCCACATCGGCGAGCATCGATTTCGAGGAGGCGCACGAGCGCATGGAGCGCGCCGTCACGAGCGATCGCGTCTCGGACCATCTGTATGCCGGGCTCTCCGCCGCGTTGTACGAGCGCAAGGGTCCGCGCGCGACCGAGGATGCGCTGATCGACGAGCTTTCCGCAGGAGTGCAGAAGCGCCGATCGCGCGTGAAGGCGGCGGCATTGACGCCCGCTCTGTCGGCCGTGATGGTGATGCTGAACGTCGAGCTCGGCTACGCGCCGGAGATGATGCGCGGAGCGCTCGAGAACCCGAAGGGAAAGGCGCTGCTCGAGGATGGACTGCGCGCGCTCGGGACGCATTTGCTCAAGGAGCTCATCAAGTAGGGTTGTCCCTTCTCCCCTTCCGCTAGCTCGCTCCTTAGTCGGGATTCAGGCAGCGGAACGCGCAGGCGAGAAAAGTGGTCCGCTGGCCGAGCACGATGGCCTTGCAGCAGCGCAGGTATGTGCCAAAACCAAATCGCGCCACGATCAGGACCGGGTGTCGCAACACGTCATTTGTGGTGATGATTCCTTGGATTGCCATGACGCGGTCGTCCTCTCCGGTTCGTGCGCAGCTCCCGAGGTGACTCCTTGCCAGTGCCGTGCCAACGCCGAGCGCCGCGGCGGAACGCGGATTGGCGCGCTGAAACCGGAAACTTCGGGTCTGCAGCGTCCGGGGCTCAGGGCTGTGGGCCACCCGCCTGTCCGAGATCGCGACAACCGCGGTGGCGCAGCGTCGCGCTATCGGGCACCCATGCGCAGTGACGCGAAGCCCGGGCAGCCATCGTGCCCCGTCGGGGTGTCGGACAGCTGCCGCGCGGTAGTCCCTAGACGATCGCGCGCACCACGCCCCCATCGACGCGCAGCGCGGCTCCGTTCGTCGCCGAGGCGAGCGGACTGGCGAGGAACGCCACCATGTGCGCGACTTCGGCTGGCTCGGCAAATCGCTGCAGGAGCGAGCTCGGGCGCATGTGCCGGAAGAACTCCCGTTCGACCTGCCCCGCATCCTTCCGCTGCTGGCGCGCGAGCCCTTCGACGAAGGCACCGACGCCTTCGGAGCGCGTCGGACCCGCGAGCACCGAGTTGACCGTCACCTGCGTGCCCGCCGTCAGCTCGGCGAGTCCGCGCGCGAGCGCGAGCTGCGCGGTCTTCGTCACTCCATAGTGGATCATCTCGCTGGGGATCTGCAGCGCGGATTCGCTGGAGATGAAGAGGATGCGTCCCCAACCCTGCTGGAGCATGCGCGGGAAGTAGTGCCGCGAGAGGCGCGCCCCGCTCAGCACGTTGGTTTCGAAGAGCCGCAGCCAGGACGCGTCGTCGATCTGCTCGAACGGCACGGACTCGAAGATGCCGACGTTGTTGACGAGGATGTCAGTGTCGCTCGCGCGCGCGGTGACCGCCTGCGCTCCGTCCGCGCTGCCCAGGTCGGCCGCGACTCCCTCGACGCGGGCCTCGCGGACCTCGCTGCGGATGCGCGCGAGCGCGGCATCGACGCGTCCTTGCGTCCGGCCGTTGACCACGACGGTCGCTCCTTCGCGCGCCAGATCGATCGCGATGGCCAGCCCGATGCCTGCGGTCGATCCGGTGACGACGGCCCTCTTGCCTCGAAGCTGCAGGTCCATGCGCACCCACATGCTGCAGCTGACATCCGATTGCAACGGAAGGCAGTGCGACGCTGACGATCTTGTCCGCTGTTCCCCGGCAAACGACAAAACCGTCGTTCGCGGGTGCGACACGGGCGGTGCGCGGTCCTCGATCGCGGCTGCGATGTCCAGCGGGAAACAGCGCTTCGGCGCCCCGGTCATTCCTACGTCGATGTCGCCGCCATGGAATGAAATGACGATTTCGTCGCCTCGCGGATTGCACCGGGCCCGCCGCTGCAGAGTGAAAACGAGCGATCGCGGACGCCGGACGCCGTGGCACCCCCGTTGCACCACATGAGCGGAGCAGGGCGTGCGATCGGGCCCGCCTGCGATGGACGACTTTGCGGCGCCGCCGTCGGGCGCAAGGAGAGTGAGCGGATGTCGAAGGCGAAGGACGTGATCGGCTACGCGAAGGACAAGAAGGTCTCGATGGTCGACCTGAAGTTCATGGACTTCCTCGGGCTCTGGCAGCACTTCACCATCCCGTTAGCCGAATTGACGGAGGGCGTCTTCGAGGAGGGGCTCGGTTTCGACGGCTCATCCATCCGCGGCTGGATGCCCATCCACGCCAGCGACATGCTGGTGGTGCCCGACGCCGAGACGGGGGTGCTCGATCCGTTCATGAAGGACAGCACCCTGTCGTTGCTCTGCAACATCGTCGACCCGATCACGAAGGAGCCGTATTCGCGCGACCCCCGCTACATCGCGCAAAAGGCGGAGAAGTACCTGCGCTCCACCGGCATTGGAGACGTGGCCTACTACGGCCCCGAGGCCGAGTTCTTCATCTTCGACGGCGTGTCGTACGACACCGGCGTGAACCACGGGCACTACAAGATCGAATCGCGGGAAGGGCAGTGGGAGACGGGCAGCGCCGTCGAGCATAGTTACGACGGCAAGACGCACACCACGCGCCCGAACCTCGGCTACAAGCCGCGCTACAAGGAAGGGTACTTCCCCGTCGCTCCCATCGACTCGCTCCAGGACCTGCGCACGGAGATGTGCCTGGTGATGGAGCAGGTGGGAATCCAGGTCGAGCGGCAACACCACGAGGTGGCGACGGCGGGGCAAGCGGAGATCGACATCCGCTTCGACTCCCTGGTGAAGACCGCCGACAAGCTGCTCTGGTTCAAGTACATCGTGAAGAACGTGGCGCTGCGCAACGGCAAGACGGTGACGTTCATGCCCAAGCCGCTCTTCGGCGACAACGGTTCCGGCATGCACACCCACCAGTCGATCTGGAAAGCGGGCAAGCCGCTCTTCGCCGGTGAAGGCTACGCGGGCATGTCCAAGACGGCGCTCCACTACATCGGCGGGGTGCTCAAGCATGCGCGCTCGCTCGCTGCCCTCTGCAACCCGACGACGAACTCGTACAAGCGGCTGGTGCCGGGCTTCGAGGCGCCGGTGAACCTGGCATACAGCTCGCGCAATCGCTCGGCGGCGATCCGCATCCCGATGTATTCGCCCTCGCCGAAGGCGAAGCGGATCGAGTTCCGCTCGCCGGATCCCTCGTGCAACCCGTACCTCGCCTTCTCCGCGATGCTGATGGCGGGCCTCGACGGGATCGAGAACCGGATCGAGCCCGGCGAGCCGCTCGACAAGGACATCTACGGCCTGACTCCGGAGGAGCTGAAGGACGTACCGAAGATGCCGGGGTCGCTGGAAGAAGCCTTGGGCGAGCTGAAGAGGGACCACGAGTTCCTGCTCAAAGGGGACGTCTTCACCAAGGACGTCATCGAGGCCTGGATCGAGAACAAAATCGAGCGGGAGTTGAACCCGGTGCGGCTGCGGCCGACGCCGACCGAGTTCGCACTGTACTTCGACATCTAGTCCGTCCCACGAAGCGCTCTTTGCCGGGGCCCACGGGCCCCGGTGGACTCGTGTTGCCGCAATTCCGCCACTCAGGAGACTTCCGATGATGAAGAAGCTCGTCCTCGCCGCCGTCCTTCTCGCCACCACGGGAGCGTACGCGACGCCCACCACCACTTTCTGGGCGCCGTCCACCACCGGGATCCAGCCGTTCCTCACACCGCACATCACGTATGACACGTATTTCTGGAAGGGTCCGGGAGCCGGCCAGGCCGGGTCGCCCGTCTATCCGGTGACCACCGGTCTCACCATGGGCGTCCTGCCCTGGGACAACTTGCAACTCGAACTCGGATTCGATCTGCTGCTGCCCAGCAGCGATCCGTTCTTGTTCAATGCGAAGCTCGGCGTGCCCGAGGACAAGCTGTTCCCGTTCCAGCCCAGCTTCGCAGTGGGCATCCAGGGCGTGGGAACGAAGCAGAGCACTGCCACCACCCTCGGTACCGATTACAACATGCTGTACGCGCAGATTCAGCACACGATCCCGAGCGTCGGCGGCTACGTCTCCGTGGGCGGGTATTACGGGCTGCAGGACAAGCTGTATCAGGCAAGCGACGGCAGTGGCACCAACCGCGCCGGTTTCATGGGTGGCTTCATGTCTCCCGACATCGCCGTCAACGCGCCCTGGCTACAGAAGATCAACGTCGTCGGCGACGTGCAGACCGGCAAGAACGCGCTCGGCGCGGGGGGCGGAGGCCTGGTCTTCTACTTCACGGACAAGGTCGACATCCTGACCGGCCCCGTCTACTACTTCGATCCCGGGTCACAGCCCGGCGGCAAGCAGTGGTTCTGGACCGTGCAACTCGACATTGATCTGCCGCTGCGCTCTACGCCCGCGACGGCGCCCGCGGCACCGGTCAGCGAAACGCCCGCACCCGCCGCCACGACGGCATCGAAGTAAGCTCCGCCGTAGAAAGCAGCCCCGGGAGGGCGGTGCTCGCCCTCCCGGCGTTTTCATCGCGATCGCGGCCGGAATTGCCAGAGCCAGTCGCCCGGCCGCACCCGCTCGCAGGCGTGCTCCGGGTGGCGCGCGGCGTAATAGAGCGTGACCCGCGAGTGCAGCGTGCGGCCCGGCCGCTCGTCCAGCCTGCACCGCGCGCTCCGCTCGACCTCCTCGCAGAACTCGTGCGCGAATCGCCAGCTCCACGCTCCCGGCGTGACCCCGTCCTTGGCGCCGATCTCGAGCACGTATCGGACCGGCGCACGGACGAGCCTTTCCAGGAGCGCGCCCGGCGGCAACCACGAGGCAAGCACCAGGTCCGGACGCGTGCGCCGGATCGCGGCGAGCGCATCGAGGCGGAGCACGGATGCTCCGAGGCGCACTCCGGGGACATTGATGCCGCGGAACTCTCGCCGCTCCCGTGCGGTCATCCGCGCGCGTGGGTCCGTCCATGCTCCCGAGTCGCTCGCGATGACCTCCAGCCCGGGTGCAGCCTGCCTCAGCGCCGCCGAGAGAAAGCCGTCGCCGCCAGCGACTTCGAGCACGCGCTTCGCTCCGCAGGCGTGGATACGGGACGCGAGCGCGCCGATGAGTTCGCGTGTCGGCAGCAGATAGAGGGGGCCGCGCGGATCCAGCTCGCAGATCCGGAAGAGTTCGCCTTTGGGCAGCCGCCCAAGCGCGGCGTCCAGGGCTCGCGTCGACGGAATCCGCCGTCCGCCAGAGCGCGTCCAAAGGAGACGACGGATGGCCTCGTGCGGACTCACGCGCCGCGTCTACTCCGCCCGTGAGCGTGGCTGCAACCGCCGGCGCGGAAGCGCCAGTTCGGCTCGATGAGCGGCGACGACTCCGCGCGCCTCGCCGGGTGGCTCGAGGAGATGATGGCGCGCGGCACCGCGAAAGCGGTGGCGCCGATCGCTGCGGACTCGCCGGCGGGCGAGGGGGGATCGGACGGTCTCCACGCGAACGCGAAGCTGATGATGCAGATCAAGGGATTGCTGCTGGAGATGGACGAGTTGCGGGACCGTTTGCGCCTGCGCGAGGGAGAGATCGAGCAGCTCCGCCGCGACCTCGCCGCCGCCGGGCAGCCGATCGGCAAGGGCCCCGGCTGAGTACCTCCGGCGGCCGCGACTACGCAGCTGCTGGCCGTTTACGCGAACGGACGAACCGGGAGCGATCGAATGCACGCCGGCTCTTGTGCGCGACGATCTGCAAGCAGTCGCCGCGGCCTTCCACGCCGGTGAAGACCGACCAGGCGAGAAAGAGGTGCCAGAGCCGGTACCAGCGCTCGCCATATCCGGCGATCACCTTCTCGCGATTCCGCATCCAGTTCTGGTACCAGCGGTGGATGGTCATACCGTAATGCACGTTGATGTTCTCGACGCTGCGGATCTCGAATCCGGCCTTCTCGAACTGCGCGGCGACGAACGAGAGCGGCAGGCTCGCGTCGGCACCTGGGAAGATGTACTTGGACATGAACATCGCCCAGGTGAAGTCGGAGGCATCCCAGTAACCGCCGCGGTCGTTGCGCACGATCCCGAGCTCGGGCGGGCGCCGCAGCCCGACGATCTGGAGGAAGAACAAGCCGGCATCGTCGAGCAGGCCGCCCACCTGCCGCAGGAACTTCTGGAAGTTCTTCACCCCGACGTGCTCCGCCATCTCCAGGCAGGAGATCTTGTCGTAGGCGGGGCCGGGAATGTCCCGATAGTCGAGCGTGAGGACGCGAGCGCGGTCTTCCAGATGGCGCGCGCGGATGCGCTCGGAGGCGAGCTCCGTCTGGTTCTTGCTCAGCGTGACGCCGGTCGCGTCGACCCTGAACTGCTCGGCGAGATTCGCGACCAGGGTCCCCCAGCCGCAGCCGATGTCGAGCAGTCGATCTCCGGCCTCGAGCTGCAGCTTCTCGCCGACGTCGCGGATCTTCCGCTCCTGCGCGGCCTCCAGCGACTCGTCGACGGTCCCGAACCTGGCTGAGGTGTAGACCATCGAGTCGCCGAGAAACGCCTCGAAGAAGTCGTTGCCGCGATCGTAATGATCGACCACGAACGATCGATCGGCCGCCTTCGAGTGCACCAGGAGCGAAGGAACGAATTTCGTGATCAGGAACCTCGCCTGGTCCCAGGTGAACCGGTAGTTCACCCAATCCGCGCGCTCGCGGAGCAACTCGTGGAGATCGCCGCTCACGTCGATTGAGCCGTCGATGTAGCGCTCGATGAAGGTCGTCATGGGGATGCGGCGGTCGCGGAATGACCGCGCGGTACCTTCATTGCGAAAGCTGAGTGCTTGCATCGTGAGGCTCCTTTCGGTCGGGCCCATCCTACTCGTTCCGGGTCGCGGAGCCATTCGCCGTCCGGCGGCGGCGCGCAAAGATGGCGAGCGCGGCGAGCGCAAATCCCCAGCCGGCCACTGCCCCGGACGAAGAGCAGCCGGTGGACGCGGAGGGGGCTGAAGAGGCATCCGACCCGCCGTCCGGGGACGGATCGACCGACTTGCCGGGAATGCCGGCGTCGACGCCCGCGTCGGGCGCCGCGACGGGGAACTCGACCACCTTCGCCGCGGCGTCCTGCAGGAAAGCCGCCTCGGTCGCGGAGAGATAGAGCGGCGGCAGGCCCGCAGGCGACTCGCCGAACAGCAGCGCATAGAAGACGCACGCGTTCAGGTAGATGGCCGCGTCGGTCGGATGCTTGCCGTCGTACATCAAGTAGCTCTGCGGCTTCGTTTCGAGCACTTTCTCGAAGGCCCGGCTCAAGGGCGCGATCGCGTTGGGCGTAGAAAGCTTCGTGGAGAGGGTGGCGTAATTGGCGTCGAGCGCAGCCGTGTATGCGACGCGGGTGACGAACGGAGAGATGTCCGTGAGGGCCCAGTTCTCGAACAGGAGCAGGGTTCCTGAGGACGCCAGCGAGCGCCCGATCGATGGCTGATACGTCGACACCGCAGTGTCGTAGAAGGCCGTCGGGTTCTGGACGGCGAGGGTGCTGTACTCCTGAAGGACGATGAAGTCCCAGTGCGTCGCTCCGGTGAGGAACGGCTCGGGGATCTGCGCGGCCCAGGACTCTTGCAAGGTGTGGCCCAGGTCGATCGCCTCCTTGTACGTGAGCGTCTTCTGCCGGCTTGAAGCGAGCCGCGCGAGCACCGCGGGCAGGTCTTCGCCTGTCGCGCTCGACTGCACCGCCGTCAGGCTGTTGCCGATGAAGAGAACGTTCGCGCTGCT
>VBKQ01000516.1 GCA_005879505.1 Deltaproteobacteria bacterium | reverse complement strand
CAGAGGTTCTGGATCATCTTGCGGTACGTCGCTCGCGACAACGCGATGATCCGTGGCACGTCGCGTGGGTCGTTGCGGAGCAGCACGATGTCTCCCGCTTCAACGGCGACGTCCGTTCCCGCGCCGATCGCGACGCCCACGTCAGCCGTAACGAGAGCTGGCGCGTCGTTCACGCCGTCACCAACCATCGCCACGCGCTTTCCGCGACGCTTCAGCTCTTCGATCTTGCTCGCCTTCTGCTCGGGGAGCACCTCGGCGAACACGGTGTCAATTCCGAGTTCGGCGGCGACGGCTTCAGCGACCGGCCGAGCATCCCCCGTCATCATGACCACTTCAAGGTTGCGGTCGTGAAGAGCGCGGACGGCTTCCTTCGATTCCGGACGAACCACATCCGCCACAGCGAATATCGCAAGCAGCTTCCGTTCGTCCGCGAGGTAGATCGATGCCTGGCCCCGATGCGCAGCACGATCCGCCGCCTCGCGCAGCGCGGGCGGTAGCTCGAGCGAGCGCGCCGCCAACAGCGCCGGGCCGCCGACGTAGAACTCCCGGCCGTCCACGCGCGCCTTGGCGCCCTTCCCCGGGATCGCCTCAAAACCCTCCGCGCGTGGAACGTCGATACCGCGTTCTTGCGCACCTCTGACGATTCCCTGAGCAATCGTGTGCTCCGAGTCCGCCTCAACTGCCGCTGCGAAACGGAGCGCGTCGTCAGAAGCAAGGCCGTCTGTGGTCGCGATGTCGATGACCCCGAACTCACCCTTTGTCAGTGTGCCGGTCTTGTCGAAGACGACCGCATTCAGGTTCCGGGCCTCCTCTAATCCTCGCCGATTGCGAACAAGCAGGCCGCTCTGGGCTGCTTGCGTCGTGGAGATCGCGACCACCAGCGGAATCGCGAGCCCGAGTGCGTGCGGACACGCGATCACGAGCACGGTCACGACTCGTTGGACGGCGAACGCGGGCTCGCCGGATCGCAGTGCGAGCCACGCGATGAGCGTGATCAGACCGGCTCCGATTGCGACGAGCGTCAGGATGAAAGCGGCGCGGTCCGCGAGATCCTGAGCACGCGAGCGCGATGCCTGCGCCTGCTCCACCAGCCGCATGATGCCAGCCACGACGGTACGCTCACCGATGCCGGTGACCTCGACCCGCAGTGAGCCTACGCCGTTCACGGTACCTGCGATGACCTTGTCGCCGGCGTTCTTCGAGATTGGACGCGACTCGCCGGTGATCATCGACTCGTTCACCTGGCTCGACCCGTCTCGAACGATACCGTCGGCGGGAATCCTCGCGCCCGGGCGCACGAGAAGGAGATCGCCGTTGCGCAATTGGTCGACCGCCACTTCCTCGGTGCGATCTCCGACGACGCGAACCGCCGTATCGGGCAGAAGCTTCGCGAGCGCCCTGAGCGCGCCCTGAGCTTGTGAGACCGAGCGCATCTCGATCCAGTGACCGAGGAGCATGATCGTCACGAGCGTGGCGAGCTCCTCCCAAAGCGGCATGCCCGGGTAGCCCAGCGTAACGACGGCGCTGAAGACGAACGCGACGGAGATCGCCAGACTGATCAGCGTCATCATGCCCGGCAAGCGCGCCTTCATCTCCCGGGCCGCCCCTTGGATGAATACCCAGCCGCCGTAGGCGAAGACGGCCGTCCCGAATGCCGCGGGGATCCAGTCGGAGCCGGGAAAATGCGGAGCCGTATAACCGAACGCCCGCTGCAGCATGTGTCCCCAGACAAGCGTCGGGAGCGTCAGCAGCAGGGATACCCAGAACTTGTCGCGAAACATTCCAACGCTGTGGCCCGCATGGGCGTCGTGGCCGTGATGCTTCGGCTCGCGATCGGGCATCGCATGACCCGCGTGCATCCCGTGGCCAGTGTGGCTGCCGTAGTGGGTCTTCTCGTGTCCGTTCGCGGCGGTCTCGTCCGCTGCACGCTGCGTGGCGTCCATTTAGGCCCTCTGTTGCTGCTGACGTCCGAACACCAATCCTGCCGCATACCGCATGGCTGTTGGAGTCGGTCGTCTGTAAAAGGGATTCGCACCGTCCTCTTCACGCGGACGTCGCAGGCGCACGAGAGCGGAGGCGCCGGCAATCGCGGCATCCGATCGCCGCGGGGGGTGCTCTATCCCGCTTCGGACCTGTTTTTGAGCCCCAT
>VBKQ01000256.1 GCA_005879505.1 Deltaproteobacteria bacterium | reverse complement strand
GATGGCAACGCCTTCTTGCCCAGCTTCTGGCTGGGCGCGGACGGAGGCGTGTTCTTGACCGGGACTGCCGGCAATACGCCGCTCGCGGGAGGCACCATCCGCTGGAATATCGGAACGCGCATCGTTCTGCATGGCGCGCTCCGCTACATGCCTTCCTTCCAGGTCCGCGGCAACGGTGAGGCCTACGGGGGCGTGACCCCCGAGTTCGGAGCGGGGTTCGTATGGAACTGAGACGCGTGCTCTGGGTCCCGGTGCTGATGGCATGCGCCTCAGCAACACCGAAGCGGCTGGTGATCCCGGAGGAGATGCGCCGGCCGCTCGCCAGCGGCCATTCTGTCGCGGAGGCGAATGCCGAGGGCGCCAGCCTGGCTCGGACGAAGCGCGCCTCCACCGATTCGTATTCGTTTCCCAGCGCTGATGTCCCGAAGCCGAAGACGCCGACGAGTGCTGCAGCGGCGCCTGGCGCTACCCCCGCCGCGCCGAAGGCCACGGGGCCCGCGCGACTCGTCTCGCCGGTCCCACCTACGCTGGAGTCCCAGCGCTACACGCTTCGGTTGGTGGAGCGGGGTCGCGTCTGGGAGGTCGATCTTCCGGAGAGCACCGGCGGATACGAGGTGCGTATCCCGCTCGGGGCTGGGATCGAACCGCCGACCGCCGCCGACCAGGAGATGCTGGGCAAGACGCCGCCCGACGGCCGCTCGAAGAGCTATCTCGCAACCCTTGCAAAGCTTGGCGAGATGTATGCGGCTCATCGGTATGAGCTGGCACTGATCGAGGTGGTCGACCTGGAGCAGGCCTATCCGAAGGACCCCCGCCTGCTGGCGATGAAAGGTTCCCTGTACCAGAAGCTCGGCAAAGCCGCGCTGGCGCGCGAGGCGTGGAAGAAGGCGCTGGAGATCGACCCGACGGACACCACCGTGGCCGAAGCGCTGCGCGCGCTCAAGGAGGAGTGATGCACGTCGCGTTCGGAATCCTGGGCTTCGCGGCGGTGCTGGCCGCCACCGTGCTCCTTGAGCAGAAGGAGGCAAACTTCTCGGGCCTCTTCTACCGGCCAGCGCTTCTGTTGCTCTGCGCGGGACCGTTGTTCATCTCGCTCATCTCCCACAAGGTCGACGAGCTCGCCACGTCTGTGCGCACGCTGTGGAAGGCGGTGCGCTTTTCCGCTGCGCGCTCGCGAGCAATCCTCCAGGACGAGGTATCGCGTTTCGCGGCGGAGGTCCGGCGCGGTCGCCCTGTCGAGGCATTGGCCATCGCCGAGGACGCGCGCCATGATCTCGTGCGGCAGCTGGCGCCGCTGGTGGTCAAGCAATACTCGCCTGAGGACATCGAGCGCACTGCCGCGACCGCGAGCACGGTACTCGCATCGGCGATGAAGCGCAGCGAGGACGTGCTCACTTCCCTGGCGCGCGTCGCTCCCGCGGTGGGCCTGGTGGGAACGACCCTCGGCCTGATCACGTTGCTCAGCGACCTGCGCAACTTCGAGCACCTGGGACCTTCGATGGCGTTGGCGTTGCTTTGCACGCTGTATGGGCTGGTGCTGGCAAACGGGCTCTACCAGCCGCTGGCGAGGCTCGTGCACGTGCACGCGGTAGCGACGATGGAGGAGGCGCGGCTCCTCTCCCGTGCGCTCATCCTGGTGGGCGAAGGCAAGCCGCTGGCCGATGTGCGGGCCTTGTTCGGCGGTACGGCCGAGAGCGCAGGACGCGCCGAAGTGGCGCTCGGGTAGACCCATGGCCATCGCCTTCGATACCCGCGAGCTGCAGGAAGAGAGCCAGCAAGACGAGCTGTGGCTGATCAGCTATGCCGACATGCTCACGCTGCTGATCGGGTTCTTCGTGCTGATCATTGCGGCGGTGCCGATGACTCGCGCCCGGTTCGAGCGCATCGCGGCCACGCTCACCGGCGCCCGCCAGGCGCCTTTGGAGGATCTGCGCGACAAGGTGGATGCGCTCGTCGCCCGCACTCCCGAGCTGAAGGACAAGGTGAAGACGCGAGAGGACGCCGAGGGGCTGGGGATCGAGTTCCGCGATGCGCTCCTGTTCGACTCGGGGAGCGCGAAGCTGCGCGACCAGGCACAACCCGCCATCGGAGAGATCGCGCGCCTTCTGGGCGAGTTCCCGGGCCGGCCCGTGATCATCGAGGGCCACACAGACGAAGTGCCCATCAATACTGCGTCGTTTCATTCGAACTGGGAGCTGTCCTCGCAGCGCGCGATCAACGTGCTGCAGGCGCTGCAAACGAGCGGTGTGGCACCCGAGCGGATGAGCGCGCGGGCCTACGCCGACACGAGGCCGCTGCCGTCCGCGGCGGAGCGCGACGTGGAGCAGCGCCGGGCTTCGAATCGCCGAGTCGTCATTCGTGTGGAGTAGACCATGATCCTGATCGCGGCGTTGGTCGCAGCGGCCCCGTTGGCGGGTGCGCAGCTACAGCATGAAGCCGAGGAGCACGCGCGGGCGGAGGCGAACGAGCTGCTCCGCACGCTCTGTCCGGAACAATGCGCGGTGCTCTCGGTGTCGGCGCGTGTGGAGGAGGAAGACGCCGGCGGCGAGCGAACGCCCGGATTCGAGACGCCCGGCGCGCGCACGGTGCCGGTCCTGCGGTCCGTGAGCGCGAACGTGCTGGTGGACCAACGGCTCCCGGCGGCGTTTCGCTCGCGGGTCCGTGCGCTGATCGCGCAAAAGCTCTCGGGCGCCGGAGTCCCGGCGACGGTGCAGGTCTCGCAGGTAGGATTCCCGCCCCGCAACCCGCCGCCGTACGTGGATCCACAGCCTCCCAAGGCGCCCGAGAAGCCGCCCGAACCGGAACAGAAGCCCCAGCTCGCCGCGGCTACGCCGGCATCGTCGCGGATCGTCGACAAGCTGATCGAATCGGCGCCGGCGCTCGCCATCGCAATAATGGTCGGGACCGTGTTGCTCGTGCTGGGCGGTCTCTTCTTCTTCGCCGCGCGGCGTCCACAAGATGGTTGGTACGGCGACCTCGCTCCTGAGGTCACGCCGCCGGCCGGCGAAGCGCCTCGCGAAGCGTTCCCCGCGCAGCGCGCGCGCAAGCTCGAGAAGGAGCTCGCTGACCACCGCCCGCTTCGAAACCAGGTGGTCCGGGAAGCATTGGTCAAGGGAGAGCACGCCGCGGTCGCGCGCTGGGTGCGCGAGCTCGGGGAATTCCTGCTCGACGATCTGCGCGGGGACTCGGCGCTGGCGCCCGCGCTGAAAGCGGTCGCCGCGGAGATCGCGAAGCCACTCGACGGGGCCGCGCGGGCGGCAGCCTTGCAGGATCTGGAGGGACGCGCGCTTGCCGCACGTCTGTCGCGCGCGAGCGACGCAGACCCGTTCGACTTCCTCGAAGGCGTACGCGCCGAGCCCTTCGTTACCGCCTGGCGCGCCCTGTCCCCAGGGGCACAGGAGGTTGCTCTGCGGCTGGCGCCTGCACACTTGCGCGCTGCCTGCTTGAAGGAGATTTCGCCCGCGCAGCGGCAGGAGATTGCAGTCGCGTGGGCGCGCAAACCCGAAGTCAGCTCCGGATATGCCCACGCCGCGGCGGACGAGCTGCGAGCGCGTCTCGATGACACCCACGCCGGCCATGCCGAATCTGACCGGGCCCTCAGCGATCTGCTCGATTCCCTGTCCAGGGAGGAGCAGGACTCGCTCCTCGAGAAGCTGCGGCGCGAAGGCGATGGCCGGGCCTTCTCGGGTCTGTTCACGGAATCGAGCCTGGCCTGGGCGCCGCCCGAGCTCCTCTCCGCGGTCGCGCTCGCAGTCTCGCCGGCGCACCTCGTCGCGTACCTCGCGGGCGCCGATGAAGCACTGCGGACACACGTCCTCAAGGGGTGCCCGCCCCGGCTGCGAGCGGACGTGGAGGAGGAGCTCTCGATGAGGAGCGGCAGCCCGCGCGAGGCGTTCGTGCTCGCGCGGCGCCAGGTCCTCGGCAAACTCCGCGAGGAAGCGGAGCGCATGGGATTGCAGCCCGTGGACGCTCGCGCTTGGCGCCCGCGGGTGGTCTCGGCGCCATGAGATCCGGCGCAGCCGCAGTGGTCGCCGCCGTGATCGCTTCCGGCTGCGTCATGGTCGACGATCAGCTGCAGGTCAATCTGCTGGGGGCATGTCGTCTCCCCGACGGCAGCGTCGGTGTCGTGCTTTCCGATGGCGGAATTGACGATAGCTCCCTTGATGCGGGGTTCGGCGGCGTCCTGCCGGACTGCGGGCCCCAGCAGCCCGTCGGTACTGGTGGAGGCGGCGGGGGAGGCGGCGGCGGGGGAGGTGGCGATGGGAGCGTCGATCATGGCGATGGCGGCGTCGACTATGGCGATGGCAGCGTGGCGGATCCTGTACCGGCACCCGTTCCGGGAAGCGGAAAGGACGGCGACAACGGGACCGCCGTGCTCGTCATGCTGCGGGTCGATCAAGGAACGGCGAACATCGCCACCAACCTGCAGGACCTGCTGAAGCGGATCACGGACGCTCTTCAAAACCAGGGCCTCGCTGTCAGGTCGGTGGCCGTCGCGGAGATGTACGCGATCGAGCGCATCTGGGCCTCCAGGGTCGGCCAGAAGTCGCCGCCCGCGCTCGCGAGCGTCCTTCGCGCGGTCTCCGCCTCGCGAACCGCCGCCGCGCCCACGAACTGCACGACCGCCGCCCTCGGCAACCAAGGTGCGAATGCGTTGTCCTGGAACCAGAACGAGGTCACGCCATTCCTGCCAATTCCTGCGGCGGTCCTCGTCGTCCTCATCGATCCGGGTGCCCGGCCACACCCGCTCGGGGACTGCGTCACATCAACCTTCTCCGCTGACCCCGTCTACTGGATCCCCTTGCAGCGCAAATTCCGGCTCGGTCAGACGCGGTTCCTGATGATCGCCACGCCCGAAAACGGTGACGCTGCCGCCATGCGGGCGCATTGCCTGGCCGTCCCCAACTTCCCGACCACCGGTCTCGACGTCCTGGCGCCCTCGTCCCAGCCTTTCTTCGATCCTTGGTCCGCGAGCATGAACGCGATCCAGGAAGGCCTCGCAACCCGAGTCGATCTCTGTGATGCGCTGGGCTCCGGCGCGGCTCCGACCTGGGACGCGATGGCAAAGCAGTGGTACCAGACGCTGGAGACGCTGCGGTGAGGGCGCTCGCTGGGCGCAGTCCACGCCTGCGGCACGTGCCGCGTGGAATCCGTCCGCGAGTGGGAGCGCCTCGGCCCCCGAAGCCGCGCATCCGGCGGAAACGCCGATGGCCCACGGTGCTCGCGGTCCTCACCGCCGCGATCGCCATCTGGATTCTATGGCCGGTGGCGGTCGAGCAGCCCGATGGCCCGCGGACCTTTCCCTCGAAGGTGGCCGGGTCCAGGGCGGAAGGGGGAAGGCCGGAGAAGCCCCAGACGGCGCGCCCAGTCACTGCTGCCGCCCCGCCGCGGCCGAAGACAGCGGAGCGGTCACCTGTATTCCGTGCGCGCCGCGAACTCCTGCTTGCGGCGATACGAGCGCGCGCAGCTTCGCTCCGACCCTGTGTTCCGGCCGATGCCGCCGAGCTGCACGTTCCGGTGCGGCTGCATGTCCTGCGCAACGGCCCGGTAAAGTCTGTCGAGTTTCCCGGCGAGCCTCCTGCGCGCGAGCTGCGCGACTGCGTGCGGCGGATCGCCACCGGCTGGAGCTTCCAGGACGTCGAGCTGCCAGCCGATCTCGAGTTGTTCGCCACACTCGCGCTCAGCCCCGGCGCGTGGCTAGCGCAGTGACTGGAGCGGTACCACCTTCATAGAACCTTCATGGAAGCACTCGGACGCTTCGGATACGGATCCCGGCATGACGCAAATCGGGATCGACGCCGTCGGCATTTCCGTTCCGCACGCATATCTCGATCTGGCAGAACTGGCCCAGGCGCGGGGCATTCCGGCCTCGAAGTTCGTCGAGGGCCTCGGCGTCCGCCGCATGGCCGTAGCCGCCCCCTGGGAGGATCCGGTGGCACTTGCCGCCAACGCCGCCCGCCGGCTGTTCGTCACGTCAGGAGCGGATCCGGGGCAGGTCGGACTCTGCGTGGTCGGGACCGAGACTGCGGTCGATCACTCGAAGCCGATCGCCGCCTGGCTGCATCGGCTGGTCGGGTTGCCGCAGCGGGCGAGATCGTACGAGGCGAAGCACGCCTGCTTCGGCGGCACCGCGGGACTGCTCACCGCGATGGACTGGATCGCTTCTGGCTCCGCGCGCGGGCGCACCGCCCTGGTGGTCTGCACCGATATCGCTCGCTACCCGCTGCGCAGCGCCGGCGAGCCGACGCAAGGAGCAGGCGCGGTGGCACTGCTCATCTCCGCAAGGCCGCGGCTGCTCGCGCTCGAGCCGGGTCTGAGCGGCTCCTATACGTCGGAAGTCGACGACTTCTGGCGCCCGCTCCACCGCAAGGACGCGGTGGTCGATGGGCATCACTCCGTCGCGTGCTACCTCGACGCGCTCGGGGGCGCGTACACGGCCTGGAAAGACGCCTGCGCTGCGGGGGACGTGCACGGCGATCTCGGGCGCCGCGTCTATCACGTGCCCTACGGCAAGATGGCGCGAAAGGCACATCGCCATTCTCGGATGCTCGACGGACTCGACGAGACCGAAGCCGATGCGACGTTCGCGCGCGAGGTGGCGATCTCGCTCGCCTTCCCCGCCGAGGTCGGCAACGTGTACACGGGTTCCTTGTATCTCGCGCTGGCCTCGCTGCTGCATCACCAGGCCGCCGAGCTCGAGGGGCAGCGGATCGGGCTCTTCAGCTACGGCTCCGGTTGCGTGGCCGAATACTTCGCTGGCCGCGTCGTGAGTGGCGCCGGGTCCGTTTCCGCCCAGCTCAAGCTCGATGCGCCGCTCGCCAACCGGCGGCGCTGCACGGTGGCGGAATACGAATCGATCCGTGCCCTCGACGCTGATGCGGACTCGCGACCGCTCGGCCAGCACGAGGCGCGCGCCGGCGAGGTCGCGTTTGCGGGCGTCGACGGTGAGCGCCGGATCTATGTGGGATAGGTCGGTTCCGCCGCCGCGCCCACCGGAACGCACCCGCTCCCATGACGGCGCTCCGCTGGGCGGCGTTATCGTTAGTGCAGCGGCAAGAAGAGACTCATGGCGGACACACAGTCGCGCAGCCATCGCTTCCGCGCCAACGGAATCGCCGCTCTCGTCAGAGCGGGAACCGCTGCGATCCCTTGTCAGCTGGAGGAGCTCTCGGCGGATGGCGCATTCCTGCGCGCGGCTCGCTCGGTACCGGTGGGAACGGTGCTGGAGGTGGATCTCAAACGAGGAGCTGGCAAATCTCTCCACCTTCGCGCGGTCGTATTGCGGCAAATCCCCGGCCGCGATGGGCAACAGATCGGACTGGACGTGGAGTTCAGGCTCGTCGCGCCAGCCGATCTGCAACGTCTCATCTCCTGGCTGGACGAGATGAAGGGGGGCCCGGACGCCGAGCCGATACCCATCGTCGTCGAGGCGCCGATCACCGCGCCGGTTCCGGTTCAAACCTCTCCAATCGCCACCGCGCCGATCGGCGGCCGGGTCGAGGACGACCGCTCGAAATTGATGCTCCAGATCAAGGGGCTTTTTCGCGAGATGGACGAGCTGCGCAACCGGCTGCGCGAGCGCGAGACCGAGGTCGACGATCTCCGTCGCCGGCTCAGCACGGCCGAACAGCTGCTCGGCAGCCGGCGAGCCCGGAAGTAGGGGGACCTCGTGTCGGCAATTTCGCCGACACGAGCCACCATGCCTGCCATCCAAAGCGGTCGCATTCCGCCGACAGGGTGCGAATCATCGGGCCGAGCGTCTTGCGCACTGGTCTCCACGGCCAATATTCGTACAGTACGCTACGCTACGGAGATCAACGCATGCCGGCGTATTCCAGGGAGACCGGCTACTATCTCAATGGCAAGCTGCCGCGGATCGCGCTGATCGCCAAGGGTGTTCGCTTCCCCGCGGGAAGATGGCTGCGGTTCATCGGCGCCACGAGTGACCCAGACCTCGTCCAGGAGTTGGCCGCAGACCTCTTTCCGGCGCTGCGGGCAACGCCCGTTTCGATCGTCACGCTGCTCACCGACGCGGACGTCGATCAATTTGAGCGGGAGCTGCAGGCCGAGCTCGGCGACTCGATCTCAGGGTAGTCGCGGCCGCCGAAGGCGCTGAACGGCGATTGCTTTCAGGCGGGAAACTTTCGCAAAGCACCTCCATAGCGTCTAATGAGGCGTAAAACGACGCTCTCGAGGTGGACCCCGATGGCAACGCCTACGTCGCACGAGAACCAACCGGACGCTCCACCACCGAGATTTGTCATCCCCGTGCGGTACGTTTCAGAGGGCGCGATCGTGCAAACCACCTCGACATGCCTGAGCAAGGACTTGATCCACGTCCGGTCCGTGCGGCCACCTCGAACCGGTCTCGTGATCGGGCTCCAGCTCTACTTTCC
>VBKQ01000500.1 GCA_005879505.1 Deltaproteobacteria bacterium | reverse complement strand
GGCAATTCCCGGATTCGGCTCCGGCGCGCCTGAACCACATCAGCGCGAAGGACGGCGGGTACCTGCGACCGCACCGGTCTCACCAGAGTGGCCGCGACGCGGACATCGGTCTCTTCTACAAGGGCGATCGGTTCCCGCCGCGCGGCGCTGCCCGGGAGAGGCTGATCGACCCGGCGCGCAACTGGGCGCTGCTCCGCGCCTTGATCACCGAGACCGACGTACAGCTGATCCTCGTCGATCGTTCGATCCAGACCGTTCTGCACCGGTTCGCCCTCTCCATCGGCGAGGACGCCGCCTGGCTCGCGCAGGTATTCGGTCAGATGGTGAAGCACGCGAGGAGCCACCGCGATCATTTCCATGTCCGCTTCTACGCGCCGCGGTCGCAGGAGCTCGGCCGCAGATTGCAGCCGATGCTCGCGCTGCTCCCGGGGCAGAATCTCACCACGTACGTGGTCCACGCGGGCAATACGCTCGGCCAGATCGCCGCCAGGTACAAGACGTCGGTCGCGGCGATCCGCAGGGCCAACCAGATGAAGAGGGAGTCGCTCTTGCGGCTCGGACAGCACCTCATCATCCCGCTGCGCGGGGCCTGCACGATCTGCCCGCTACCGCCGCCGCTGGCGATCCCGCCGCGGCTCCTTCCGCCCGAGCCGCCGGCCAGCGTGGCGCAGTCGTGGTGGGGCGGGATCAATCCGGAGCTGTCGACCGCGGAGTAACGGAAGCGCGACCCGCCGCCAGCTGCCGCGAGCGCGCGCGACGGCTAGAGCGCCCAGCCTGCGCCCACCGTGAACGTGAACAGGTGGAAGCTGTTGCTCAGGATGTCGTAGGACAGCTGGGCTTGCGCGGACAGGTTCCGGTGGATCTGCGGGAGCGGGTAGAGCACCATGCCCATGAAGCGGAGCCCCGCCTGCGTGGAGAAGGAAGCCGTAGTCGGCAGTAGAGCGAATCCGAGGCCGCCGAGCAGCTGCACCGGCCCCAGGTTGTCGTAACGGACCCCCAGCCCTGCCGCCATGGGGAAGAACAGATCGCTCCCCAGCGTCAGCGCGACGTCGGCCCAGCCGATCAGCGGGAGCTCTGGAGTCAGGCTGATCAGGCTGGCTGCGCCTCCCGCGTGGAAACCGAAGTAGGTCTTGCTGCCGTTGGACACGCCGACGTTGTAGAGGCCCAGGCCGCCCCAGCCGATGTACGGGGTGCGCTTGGTACCGGCCGTCGACGACTCGGTCGGGGACACCGCGCTCGCGGCGTCCGAGGCGGCTCTCGAAATGCGCTTCACGCAAGTACCGTTCGAGCAGACTTGCCCGGTGCTGCAGTCCGCGTCTTTGTTGCAGGAAGCGGCTCGCGCCGGCTCGTTCGTGACCAGCGCCGCGGCGAGCGTCACGGCAAAAGCGAACTTACAGGTCATTCGCCCCTCTCTTTCGGGCGCGGGATCGCGCCAGCAGGGCACCCATAGATGACTCGGCGCGAAACGCCAGACCTATGTCCCATTCGCGTCAGCGATTGTGCATGGCGCTTCGGGCACCGGTCGGGACGAATGCACGGGCCGGCGGCGGCTGGGGGTCGCCGCGAAACGGTGAGCAGGGGATGACTTACAGGCCGCCTGCGCGGAGGATGATTGCGGCGCGCATCTCGCGGAATTCGGGTGCGCGCTGCATCGCGCCGGAGAGGCCAAGCTCGAATCCCCCCCCGATGCCCACGCCGAGGAAAGTCGTAGCCGGGCTCGGCCGCAGCGTCCCAGCGCAAGGTCCCTGCCCGCTGCCAGCGGAGGACGCCGGCGCCGTGGAAGAAGCGCTGGGGGCTGAAGTAGCCGCCGTGACCGAAGGTGAAGAAGCGTTCGTTGTTCTGGAAGGCGAGCGACGTGAACGAGGGACCGAAGCGGAACTCGCCGAGCGGGCCGGCGCCGACCGACAGCTCGGCGCCGCCGCCGCCGGCGAAACGCGTGTTGTCCAGCACGCGAAGCCCGATCAGCCGACCGCCTTCGCCGAAGGCGTAGATCGACCCGATCCGGCCGTTGACGGAGAGATCGAGACGGCCGCCTTGCAGGAGGACACCGCCCCATAGCTTTCCGGTAGCGGGGTCGCGGGCGGAAGCCATGGAGACGAAGCTCTCGGTGACGCTGCGGCTCGAGGCCTCGGCCGAGATGAAGAGCGGGCCGAGGTTGCCGCGCAGGCGTATGCCGCCGACCGCGGCCAGGACCTGGAAACCGAGCGGAGTGACGCCGACGTCGCCGACGAAGTGGCGGCTCTCGTAGATGGCGTGCAGCTCGGTACCGAGGGCCCGCTGCGGTCCGGTTCCGCCGGGAGCGCCGGTTCCGAACCGCGGTCCGGCGGAGACGGCGACAGGACCGGCATCGAGCTGGACCTCGGAGATCCGCAGGGTCAGCCGGCCGACCAGCGCGATGGGCACTTCGACGTTGGCCGCCCCGCGCACTTCGGTGAGCGCGCTCAGGCCCTGCTCGCCCTCTCGCTGCCGGACGGCGAAGTCGCCGCCAATGGCGGGACGGTGGCGGCTCTCGATGCGCTGCATGTCCCGGGCGATCTGCGCATGCAGCACCTCCGGGTCGGTCTGGGCAGCCCGCCGGGGCGTTCCCTCGACGGCGAGGGCGCGCCCGATGCCCTCCTGGGGAAATTGCGCCGACCGGAAGATCTCCGTTCGCGCGAGCGTGGAAGCGCGACGCAGGAGCCGCATCGCCTCCGGGTCGTCGCCTTCGCGCTCGGCGAGATGGGCGGCGAGCTGCAGCAAGCGCGGATCGTCCGGACGGCCTGCGCCTGCGCCCGCGCTGCGCAGGAGCGCCCGGGCTTCGTCGAGATCGCCGCGCGCGATCGCGGTATCGACCGCTCCCCGCAACGCGTCGCTGTCGTCTGGAATGGAGCGAAGCACCTCGAGGTAGAGCGCGTGGGCGCTGTCGGCGTCGCCATCCTGCTCGCGTGCCCGAGCCAGAGCGCCGAGCAGAAGCGGATCGCGCGGATAGTCGCGCAGCGCCGCCTGCAGCGATGCCTCCGCGCCCCTGAGGTTGCCCTCGTCCCGCTGGCGGTCCGCGAGCCGCACCGCATGCCCCACCCGCAGCTCGCCAAGAGACCGCCGCTCGGTGGGCGTGAGCGACGGATCCTGCTCCAGTCCGCGCAGGATCTCCCCGAGGAATGCGTCGTCGCCTGCGTCGAGCAAGGTGGAAGCCAGCTCCAGGCGCGCGGCGCGCGTCGCCGCTGGAGCGCGTGCCATCGCGTCCCGCATCAGCTCCACGGCTTTGGGTCGGTTGCCCAGTTTCGACCAGGCGACCGCGAGCTGCGCGACCAGCTCGGGCTGACCCCGCGCCTCGGCCTCCAGCGCCTCCAGCTCGCGAACGGCCTCCTCGCGCCGGCCGGTGATCGCAAGCTCGAGCGCCGGAGGGATCCGCACCTGGAACTCCAGGCGCCGCCGCAGCGCCAGGACGGCGGGATCGCGCGGTGGCGGCGACAGCGCTCGGAGGATCGCCAGCGCCTGCACGTCCTGACGGCGCGCGGCGAGCACCCGCGCCTGGGTGACGCGCGCTTCCGGCAGCTCGGGGGCGGCGCGGAGCAGAGCGGCGAGCGCGTTCTCCGCCTCCGGAAGGGCATTCAGCTGCAGCAGGACGTTTGCTAGATCATGCAGGACCCAGACGTCCGACGCATCGGCGTCGCGCGCTTGCGTGAGCTGCTCCCGCGCCCGCAACAAGTCATGCGCCTGCCGGCTCTTCGCCGCCGCGGCGCGCAGGCTCTCCGCGCGCAGCCAACCGGACCGGTACGCAGATTGCGGCGCGACCTTCAGCAGGCGATCGTTCAGCGGGATCGCTTCCTCGAAGCGTTGCTGTCGCACCAGCAGGCTGGCCAGCGCGCGCAAGGCCACGGGTTGATCCGGAACCGCGCCGAGGACCGCGCGCAAGTTCGCCTCCGCCTC
>VBKQ01000255.1 GCA_005879505.1 Deltaproteobacteria bacterium | reverse complement strand
GCGGTGAGCGGCGCGCTCGGGTGCTGCGCCACCTCGCCGGCGTAGGCGATCTCGATCTGCTCCGGGGCACCGGAGGCGGCTTGCGTCGCGAGCTGTCCAGCGAACGCGCCGAGCTTCGTCGCCAGGCGCAGGTACGGCCCCAGCCGCTCCATCACCTCGCCGGTCACGGAGGGCACGTTCACCGCGTTGCGGATGGTTCCGGTGGTCAGGTATTCGACCATCGCCTCGCAGACGATCAGGGCCACGTTCTGCTGCGCGTCCTCCGTGCTCCCGCCCAGGTGCGGAGTGGCGATGAAATTCTCGCAGGAGAAGAGCGGATGGCCGGCGGGCGGCGGCTCCGTCTCGAACACGTCCAGCGCCGCCCCGCCCAGCCGCTTCGACTCGAGCGCCTCCGCCACCGCCATCTCGTCGACCAGGCCGCCGCGGGCGCAGTTGATGAGCAGCGCGCCCGGCTTCATCTGCGCGAGCTGCGGCGCCGCGACCATGTTCCTCGTCTGCTCGTTGAGCGGGACGTGCAGGGTCACGGCATCGCTGCGGCGGAAGATCTCCGCCAGGGGCACCAGCTCGACCCCGAGCTTGGCTGCCGCTTCCTCGCTGAGGAACGGATCGAAGGTGATCACCTTCATGCCGAACGCCTTCGCCCGCTGCACGACGAGGGCGCCGATGTTTCCCGTTCCCACCACCCCGAGCGTCTTGCCGAGCAGCTCGCGCCCCGCGGCGAACTTCTTCTTCTCCCACTTGCCCGCGCGCGTGCTCTGCGAGGCGTCGGCGACCTGCCGCGCGAGCGCGAGGAGCAGCGCGACGGTGTGCTCTGCGACCGAGACGCTGTTGCCCCCGGGCGCGTTCATCACCACCACGCCGCGGCGGGTGGCCGCATCGAGATCGATGTTGTCCACGCCCGTTCCGGCCCGCCCGATCACCCGCAGCCTCGTCGCCGCCGCGAGGAACTCGGCCGTGACCTTGGTGGCGCTCCGCACCGCCAGCGCGTCGTAAGCGCCCGCGATCTCGCGCAGCTCGGCCGGCTTGAGGCCGACGCGGACGTCGACCTGCGCATCCGGGATCCGCTCGAGGATGATCTTCGCCTCCGGCGACAGATCATCGGCGATGAGGACGCGCATCAGCGCCCTCCGGCGAACGACTGCTGGGCGGCGGCGAGACCCGCCCCGAGCTGGACCTTGGCGCCGAGATCGTGCAGGCCGCGCTCGATCGCCCCGATCACCACCAGCATGTCGAAATCGTCGAAGTAGCCGAGATGGGCGATGCGGAAGATCTTGCCCTTCGCCGCGTCCTGACCGCCGACCAGCTTGATGCCGTACTGCTTGAACAGGTGCTTGACCAGCTTCTCGGAATCGACCCCATCCGGCGCGAGCACGGTAGTCATCGCCGGCGAGGGGCTCCTGGAGTACAAGGTGAGGCCCAGCGCCTGCATCCCGGCGCGCGCCGCCCGGGCCATGCGCTCGTGGCGGGCGAAGACGTTCTCCAGACCTTCCTCGCGGAACATGGCGAGCGATTCGTCCAGGCCTTCCACCAGCGCGATGGCCGGAGTCCAGGCCGTCTGGTTCTTGCGCTGGCTCTCGCGCTCGCGCTTGACGTCGAAATAGAACCGCGGCAGGTCGGCCGACTCGTTCAGCTTCCATGCCTTCTCGCTGGCGGCGAGAAAGGCGATCCCCGGCGGAAGACCCAGCGCCTTGTGGCCGGCGCTGAGCAGCACGTCGATGCCCCAGTCGTCCATCGGCAACGTCATCGCCCCGAGCGCGCTGATGGCGTCGACCACCAGGACCGCACCGGTCCTCGCGGTGACCTGCGCCAGCTCGCGGATGGGATGGTAGACGCCGGTGGAGCTCTCGTTCGCCTGGACGTATACGCCCTTCGCCTGAGGGTTCTCGCGCAGGGCCTTCTCGACGGCGACCGGCTCGACCGGATGGCCCCACTCGCACTTCAGGGTGACCGCGTTCACCCCGTACGCCTTCGCCAGCTTTCCCCAGCGCTCGCCGAACTTGCCGCCGTCGACGACCACGGCAGTGTCGCCCTTGCGGAGGAAGTTGACGAGCGAGGCCTCCATCGCGCCGGTGCCGCTGGCTGCGAACACGAGCACGTCCTGCTTCGTCTGGTAGAGCCAGGCGAGCCCCTCCCGCACGCGGGCGAACACGGCCTCGAACTCCGGCGAGCGATGGTGGACGATGGGCCGCGCCATCCGCAGCGACAGCCTCTCGGGGACCGGCGTCGGACCGGGCGTGAGCAGGCGGATCTTCTTCACAATGCTTCCTCCTCGGGTAGCACCGGTTGGATTAAGGGCTGTTAGCGCGGCGTGTCAAGACGCCTGCGACCGTCACACCCGCCGCCGGGCCGGCGATCTCGCCTCAAGCGGCGAACATGCTGCGCATCATGGAGACGAGCAGATCGACGTCGCGTTTATCGAGGTTGTGCCGGCGGCACGCCTCGATGAGGGCGCCATAGACGGGATCGGGGGCCGCGCTCTCCTGGCCCTCCGCGAACAGTTCCGCCAGGCGGACGTCGAGGGCGTCGGCGATCGCGGCCAGCGTCTCCAGATGGGGAGCACGCTCGCCGCGCTCGATCATGGAAAGGAAGGAGACGCTGATCCGAGCGCGCTCGCTCAATTGCTCCTGCGTCATCCGCGAGCGCGACGTCCTCAGCTGCCGGATCCTGCGGCCGACTTCCCTGACGATGGTCGCCTGTATGGTCCGCTCCCTGGCTCGCCCCCTTCGGCGTACGTACCAGCGGCGGCCGGGGCTTCAAAGATGCTGCGGGTGAAAGTTCACAACCTGAACAGAAAAGCACATCCAAAAAATAGTAGCTAAGCCGCCTTCGGCGGTCGCGACTAGAACGCCGCCACGGATCCGAGCGATTTCAAGTCGATCAACAGGGAGAATTGCAGGCCCCCCAGCGCCCGCAGGTCATGGGTCGGCAAGGTAGCGGTGAGCCGCAGGCCGGCGCACCGGCAGGGTGTATCGAGGGTCAGCACGCCGACATGGAGCAGATTCGCGAACGTGCTCGGGGTATCGCCGGGCGTGTAGTAGGCGTCGTACGCGAGCCGAAGCCCGAGCGGCAGCGGGCTCGATGCGCCGGCGCGGGCTCCACCGCTCAGCGCCGTCGGAGCCACGGCGAAGCGGGCCGCGGAGAACAGCTCGTCGATTCCGCCGCGGAGCCGCTCGCTCGAGCTGCCCCGCAGCATGCCGATCGACGTGTGGAGCTCGTCGCCGCGCCCATCCCGCAGGCCGGCGGAAGCGCCGTACGCCGAAACCTCGTGCTGCGACCAGTCATACCGGATGGAGCCGTCCAGGCTTCCGGCGCCAAACCGGACCGATGCGACCGCGCTACCCTCGCTCAGGCGCGCTTTCGCTCCACCGGCCCAGAGCAAGGCGTCCTGCAGCAGGTCGAAACCGAAGATGCGGCCAGCCGTCCGCCCCGACTTCGTCCACAACCATTGCGACAGCGAGGCCGTCGCCTCCACCGCACCTGTCGCCGGAGCGGCGAAGTCGATCTCGTCATATGCCCGGCGCGCGGCCGGAACGCCCGCGATCGTCCCGCCGGCTGCCAGGCCTTGCTGGGTAGCGTCCGGCATCGGTCTGAAGTCCGGTCCGCCCCCGTCCGTCAGATCTCCGAATGGAGGTCCACCCGCGGAGATCGGCTTCGAGAGCGCGCGCAGCTCGAACGCCGGCTCGATGCGGTGCAGCACGCTTCCGAATCGCCGCTCCAGCGGGATCGCCGCGCGCGCTCCGACGAGGGCGTACGCGCGCGTCCGGTTCCGATCCGGAGACCCTTCCACGATCCAACCATCCACTCGCGCGCCTGCTTCGAGACGCAGCTCCGCCGGGAACGCCGGCGCCGCCGCGAGCGTGAAGCGCGGGGCGAGATCGAGGCGCAGAGCGGGCGCGCGCGCCGCGTCGGCGTAGATCGCCGCCGGGCTGCTCGCGCGATCGGTCGGACCGAAACCCGTCTTGCGCTCCATCTCGGTGGGGTCTCCGAAGCGCGCGAACTGGACCGCGCTCGCCTCCAAAGCGAACGTCGCCCGGCCGAACGGCACAGGCGACAGCTGCGCGAACAGCGCCGGGAGCCGCTGGAAAGTCCTCCCTCCGTCGGCGCCAAAGAGCCGCCGGTCGGGCGCATTTCCGTCCACGATGCGCATGTCCTGCATCAGTGTCGCATCCGCACCGAGCGTGAGCGGGCCGCGCACACGCCAGAAACCGAGGTCGCTGGTGAAGAGGTCGTATGAATTCTCGATCGACTGAGCGGCCTGGTCCCGGACGGCCATCACGTCGCTTGCGGCGAGGCCCTGCACCGCGAAGATGCCCCCGCTGCCCTCCGTCCGGTGACCGAGGTGGGCGATGCCCCGCACGCCGCCGTATCCGCGCCCGGCGGTGCTGGTCCCCGAGGGGTCGTGCTGGTCGAGATCGTAGAACAGGTCGAGCGCGAGCGAACCCGACGTGCCTTCCACCGGGGCGTACCGCTCCTCGAGTCCGAGGCGGGGACCTTTGATCGAGCGGTTCCCGAGGCTCTGCTGGTGCATGTGCCCCCCGGTCATCCAGCCCGGCGTGACCGTCAGGTCATAGCTGCGCCCCAGCGTGAGGAAGACGGGCTGCGCATACGTGAAGCCGAGCGGGCCGCCGTACCCGAACAGCGGCGCGAGCAGGCCTGACTGCCGGTTGGTCAGGGGCAGCGAGAGCGGGAACAGGGGCAGCGTGGCGCCGAGCAGGCGAAGACGCACTCCCCGCAGGCTGGCGCGGTCGTCGCCGATCTCCGCCGTCCGCGCCAGCAGCTCGTAGTCCGGGTCGCCCGCGCAGTCGCAGGGGGTCAGCGTCACGTTCTCGGCGAGGAAGCGGCCCCGCTCCAGCTGCTGCACGTGCGCGCCGTGCAGGATCAGCGTGTTCGGGCCTGCGCGCGGCGCGTCCGGGTTTGCCGGGCCCGCCTTGAGCAGCAGCACCGCCTTCGTCAGCTCCGCGGAGCGGGAGTTGAGATCCACTACGGCCGCGTCCGCCAGGAACACCTGGTGGTCCTGCACGCCGAGCACGCCCCCCTCGAGCTTCAGGATCCCGTGCGCGCGATCCAGCGAGCCCGAGGCCGCCCGGAGCAGCCCAGGTCCGCGGCGCGCGACGACGTGGCCTTCGAGCTGGAGCAGCTGCTTCTCCCAGGCGTAATAGATCCGGTCAGCCTCGATCTCCACCTCGGCGCCGGGAGGTCCCGCGAAGAAGGCGTTCTGAGCGAACGCCGGCCACCCCAGGACCATCACGGCGAGGGCAGCCGTCGCGGCAAAGCGGAGCACGTACGACGACTATTGGGCAGCCGAGAAGGTCACCGTCAACACCGACCCATTCTGGGCAAGTTGATACTCGGCGTGCTGCCGCAGCTCGATGCGCACGTCGGTTCCCCCGGCGACGGGCAAGGGGATCACGCGCTCGACTGCGCCCTGGAAGAATCGGGTATCCAGTGGCCGGCGGTTGTTCGGAAGTGGAATGGCGGCGCTCGGCAGATGCAGCAGGACGGCGCCGGCGTCGTCGCTCACGCCATACTCGAGAGGATGGTCGCTGCGGACGATCACTTCGCCGCCCTGGATGGGGCGGAAGCCTATTCCGGTGATGTGGCGGGCCCCGGCCATCGCGACCTGTGCCTTCGGTCTGGCGGGAGTATGTTCGGGCGGCTTCTCCGCGACCGCGGGTGGGGGAGCAGGGACGGTATCCAGCTGCGGTGTTACGGGCCTCGCTGCGGGCGTGGACGGGGGCTCCTTCGGCGCGGTCTCGACATTCGCCGAGGGAGCGGGCTCCGGCACCGGGCGCTCTGACTTCGCGGCAGGCTCTGACTTCGCGGCAGGCTCGGAGGGAGGTTTCGCCGCCTCTCTGGGGGCGACGACCTTCCGCCCGCTCTTGAGCGCAAGCTTGCGCGCAGCCTTTTCGGCCGCTTCCCGCTTTCGCTGCTCGGCCAGCGTTTTCTTCAGCGCTTCCGCTTTCTCCGCCGCGGTCCGCTGCCGGTCGGTGCGCCCGTCTTCCGGCGGCTGCGCAGGCTTCGACCCGACCAGCGAGACCTTCGGCAATGAGGCGACCTTCTCCGCCTCGGCATCGCCGGCCCCCTGCCCCTCCGGCTCGGCCGCGGCGACGGCACCAGGCCGCGGCACGCGCACCTCGACCCGATTTCCCTCGGCGCGCACGTCGAACTCCGCGTCCGCGGCGAGCTCGATCACCACTCGCGCCGTGCGCGATCCTGCTTGCGCCAGGGCGGCGCGCCGCAGGGTACCATCGTCGATCTCCAGCTCCCGCTGCTCCGCTGCGACTTCGGTATCCGCGAAGTCGACCACCACCCTCGGCGGCGACAGCAGCTTCATGGTGGTGAAGGAAAGCGGGCGGTCCCCGTCGATCTCCACCACGCTCGCTTTCGCGTCAGCGCGCGCGCGCACCCCGAGCAACCGGCCTTGTTCCTCGGCGGCCGCCAGCGCGAACGCGCAGCACGCGACGGTGAGCGTTTTGCTTGTCACGCACCTCGAAGGCTAACACGCGCTCCGCACTCACCCAAAAGACTCGACCGGCCCGGGGCGTGTCCGGCGCGCAGCGTATTCCACCAGGTCCTTCACGTCCGCACAGATCTGGTGGATGTCGGTCCCCATCGTCAGCTCGAGATGGCTGTTCTCCTTCACCGGCCGCCAGAGCAGGTATTCGCTGCGCGCCGCCCGGTAGATGCCGCGGGTGCTGTGCGCGGAGGCGATCTTGTCCAGGTCGCCGAAGAAGATCGCCATCGGGATGGCGATGTCCCGGAAGTGCGCCTTGTAGTCGTAGCCGGTGCGGTAGCACTTCATCTCGTCGTGGCGGATCCAGCGGGCGAACTGCTCGACCACGCGCCGGGGTTCCTTCTCGCCGCCCTGTGAGAGCAGCCAGCGGAAGTCCTCCGCGGTCACGCGCGATGGGTTCAGGAGCGACCCGATGTAGCGCGAGATCAGCTCGTAGCGCCGCAGGTTGCTCTCGGTTGCGGCGCGGGCGAGCGCGCGCAGGAACGCGTCCACCGGGACGTGATTGAAGTGGATGGGCTTGAACTCCCGGCCGGGAGCGGCGAGCAGATTGGCAGCGCGGGCGAGGAACCGGACCTTGCGCAGCATCGCGGCGGCGTTGTGGCGGGTGCGGCCGGCGACGCTCGCGGCGCGGCAGGCGGCGTCGAGCAGAGGCCCCATCAGCACCGGTCCGAAGAGCGCTGCGGCGCGCAGGCCGAGAAAGCCCCGTCCGATGTCGCTCGGCGCGCCGATGGCGACGAGCCCCGCGAGATCGTCGTGGCTGCCGGCGTAGCCGTACCCGAGCATGCCGCCCATGCTGTTGCCCAGATAGAAGATCCGGGAACGGCCAGTAGCCTTCTTCACGGCTGCGACGGCGGCGGGGACGTCGTAGAGGAAGTAGCTGTCGATGTCCCAGTCCCAGTCGAGGTCCCCCGGATGCAGTCCGCGGTCGATCTGGAGCTGTTGGTTCGACAGGCCGTGGCCGCGCAACTCGACGATATGGATGTCCGCCCCGTACGCGAGCAGGTGCTTGACGAAGTCGCCGCAGGTGAATGCGTGACGGTTCTGCGACCAGCCCGGGACCAGCAGCATCGGCTGGCCGAAGATGGGCTGATCCCAGGACTGCTCGACCGGCTTGTAGCGGGAGATCCGGAGCACCCAGCCGTCCCGGGTCGGCGCGTCGTAGATCTCCTTTGAATACAAAGACTTGAACGCGATGCGATCGAGGCTGCGGCGGGTCAGCGGACGATGGAAATCGAGGCGGCGCATGGCTCCTTGGAACGCGTCGCGGCCTCGACCCCCAGGGGTCCGCGCGCCTCTAAAGGTAGTGTGGGTGCGGCAGAGCGGCAAACCAGTCGCTAGTCGCGGGCGCCGCAGGCGGCTTAGTCGCGGGCGCCGCGCGTCTCACCCGCCAGGTAGAGCGAGCCGCAGCAAAGGACCACGCCAGTTTCCCTGCGCGCCGCCGCCAGCGCCGCTGCTGCGTTCCGGTGGACCTGTCCGGGCCGGAGCCGGGCCAGGCGCTCCGGTGGCACAGCCCGGGGCGAGTCCGGCGAACAGTAGTGGATGGACCGGGCCAGGGGAGCGAGCGCATCGAGCATCGCGGCGGCGTCCTTGTCCTCGAGCGCACCGAACACGAGGTGAAGCGGCCGGCCGCGCAAAAGCGGCGGCAGCGCCTGCGCGATGGCGCGCGCCGCGTGCGGGTTGTGCGCGCCGTCCACGTACACATTTCCGAACTGCTCGAGCCGCGCGGGCCAGCGCGTGGATCGGAGCCCTTCCTCGGCGTCTCTGGCCTCGCACAGCCCGCCCGCTTCCAGGAGAGCACAGGCGAGGGCGGCGTTCGCGCGCTGGTGATGACCGGCAAGCGCCGGCTGCGCGCGCACGTTCCATGCCGGACCGCCGTACCAGAACGCCTCGTCCTCCCGGCTCTCGAATCGGTAATCGCGCCCCGGCCTCCAGAGCCGGACGCGCATCTCCTCCGCGCACCGCTGCAGCACTTCCGCCGCCTCCCGCGGTTGATCGGCGGTCACCGCCGGTATCCCGGCCTTGAAGATCCCCGCCTTCTCCGCCGCGATGTGCGCGAGCGTCGGGCCGAGATACTTCGTGTGCTCCAATCCGAGCGCGCTGATCGCGCAGGCGCGTGGGACGACGACATTGGTCGCATCGAGACGCCCGCCCAGCCCGACCTCGACCACCGCGACGTCGACTTCGCGGAAGGCGAGGAACGCCATCAGCGTCACGATCTCGAAGAAGGTCAGGCCGGGATCGCCGAGCGCCCAGGGAATCCGCCGGCGCACTTCCTCGAGCAGCTCGCAGGCGCGCTCCTCGGAGATGGGCTCGCCCGCGATGCGGATCCGCTCGCAGAAATGGTTCAGGTGGGGGCTCGTATAGAGGCCCGTGCGCAACCCGGCCGCCCGGAGTGAGGCTTCCGCAAAGGCGCAGGTGGAGCCCTTTCCGTTCGTGCCGGCGACGTGGAGCACCGGGGCGCCACGCTCGGGGTTTCCCAGGAGCGCGCAGGCCTCGCGCATGCGCTCGAGGCCCAGCTTCACGCCGAAGTTTCCCCGGGCGAAGAGGAGCTGCTTGAGCTCTGCGAAATCCATCGGAAGGTACAGTCTAAAGCGATAGTCCCTGAGCCGCCTGCGCCGGCCGGGACTAAGCCGCCTTCGCCTTGCCGGGACTAGTACCTCGTCGCAGAGGTTTCGATCGTTTGGGGCTGTAGGGGCGGGATTTCCTCCTCGGCGTCCCGAAGCTCGGGGACCACCCTCACCGAGATTTCTACGACCGCCTCCTCCGCGACGGGGCACGCGCGATCCTGGCAGGCAGCCCGCCAAGCTCGATGCCGCTCGTGGTCTTCGTGGCCGAGGTGAACAGGCAGGTCGCAGGCTTCATCGAGGTCGGACTCCGCTCCCATGCGGACGGCTGCGACCGGCGCCAGCCAGTGGGCTTCGTCGAGGGCTGGTACGTCGAGCCGGAGCATCAACGTCGCGGGGTCGGTCGGGCCCTCATCGGCGCAGCCGAGGACTGGGCGCGTTCGCAGGGCTGCACGGAGATCGCCTCGGACACGTGGATCGACAACGAGCCGTCCCAGCGCGCACATGAGGCTCTCAGCTTCGAGGTCGTGGACCGACGCGTGCATTACCGCAAGGCGCTCCGCTGAGCGGGGCGTTACCGAGCGTCTCGGGTCGTCATCGACGTAGGCTCGCGAACGCCTCCGCAATCCGCGGTGGGGCCTTCGGGCGCTTGTACATCCGCTCCATGAACCCGCGCAGGCGAGGCAGGTTGTCGAGCAGCATGTGCTTCTCCAGGACCGCCGCCATGTCGAGCGTGTATGCCGCTACAAAGTCGGCCACCGTCACGTTGTCGCCGACGAGGAACTGCCGGCCGTCCATGTGCTGCTCCAGGACCGCCGCCATGTCGAGGAAGTCCTGACGGGCGATCGGTATCTCCGCCGCGAGCCGCTTCTCGGGTGGGTAGAGCGAAGTGTGTCGCACGATTCGCCAGAGCGGCTGTTCCAGCTCGGTCGCGGAGAAGAGGAGCCATCGGTTGACCTCCGCCCGTGCTCGAAGCCCGCCGGGGAGCAAGCCTTTTTCAGGGTACTTCTCCGCCAGGTAGAGGACGATCGCGACCGACTCCGTGAGAATGAAGTCGCCATCGACGAGGACCGGCAGCTTTCCGGCCGGGTTCATGGCGAGAAACTCGGGCCGCCGATGCTCGCCCTTGGTGGGGTCTACGTTGACGAACTCGAACTCGACATCCAACTCGCGCAACGTCCAGAGGACGCGGATCGAACGGGTAGGAGGGAACCCATAGAGCTTCATGGCGTGGCTGTCTCCTTCGGCCCGGAGCATAGACCAAGAGCGGCGCATGGCCCGCCGTGGGTTCGAGAGGAGGTAGCTCCCGCGTGTGGTTCCGCGCGCCGGAATCTCAAAGCCCCTGCCATGATCGAACACCCCGATGCCTGCGAATGCCGAGGCCGAGCCCAGCCTGGAGAGTTCGCGCCCTTCATCACCTGCCGTGTCACCGCCCCGTAGGGTGGCGGCGTGAAACCAGTCAGGTCCTCTGCGGCGAGGTACTAGGAGAGCAGGCCGAGGAGCTGCGCCAGGCGGTCGCGCATCTCCTTGCGGTGGACGATCGCGTCCACCATCCCGTGCTTGAGCAGGAACTCGCTGGTCTGGAATCCCTCGGGGAGCTTCTGCCGGATGGTCTGCTCGATCACCCGCGGCCCGGCGAAGCCGATCAGCGCGCGCGGCTCGGCCAGGATCACGTCGCCGAGAAAGGCGAAGGAGGCGGCCACGCCGCCGGTGGTGGGATCGAGCAGCACGCTGATGTACGGCTTCTGCACGTGGCGGAAACGGGCCAGCGCGGCGGAGGACTTCGCCATCTGCATCAGGGAGAAGATGGCCTCCTGCATGCGGGCGCCGCCGCTGGCGGAAAAGATGATCGCCGGCAGGCGCCGGTCCGTCGCCCGCTCGAAGACGCGGGTCACCTTCTCGCCCACCACGCTCCCCATCGATCCGCCCATGAAGCCGAAATGGAACGCGCCGACGGAGATCTCGCGACCGGCGATCCGGCCGATCCCGGAGATGAAAGCTTCGCCCTCGTTGGCGGACTTCTGGCTGGCCTTGATCCGCTCGCGGTACCGCTTCGAGTCCGAGAACTGCAGCGGGTCGGTGCTCTCCAGCCCGATGTCATGCTCCGCAAAGCTGCCCGGATCGAGCACCAGCTCGAGCCGCCTGCGCACCGGCAGCGGGAAGTGCTCGTCGCACTTGGGGCAAACCTCGAGGTTCTTCTCGACGTCCTGCTGGGGCGGCGATGTCTGCCCATTCAAGTCTGCACGGGTACGGCATGTAGAACGGGCACTTGAAAAGGCGGACATCGGTCTCCGGCGCGGGCGCGCGGGCACCGAGCCATGCTCGTCGAAGCGGAGAGCAAAGCGGCGCCTTTGCCAGCGCCGACCCTCGCGTCCCGGCCCCATCATCTTGAGTGGGCACACATCCGTCCCGGGACCCTCCCGCCGCGAGTCGTTGACTTGAACGTCCCTATCCGCTCCCCTGTTTGCGCGTCTTCACGAGCTCGCCCTCGCGCAGGGGCGGACATTCAGCAGGGCTCCGCCGAGCAGACCGGGTACGATTTTTCATCCCGCGAGCGCAACGGCGAGCCGGCTTCGTACCCTCGGAACCCCGACGCAGAGCATCCACCATTCCGCCCTGGCGACCAGCGGAGGGTCGCCCTCGTGCGGGCAGTCGGAGCAGTACGGATCCACGCCCCGCGGCGGTGGCCGCCTCTCGCGAGCCGCGTGGATGGCCCAGTTCTCGACGACATACCGGATGGCGTGGAATGCCTCGCGCGGAGACTCGAGCAGGTGCGCGTGGTAGCGGTCGGCGAAGACCGGCCCCCGGCGGTCCATCACCTTGTTCAGCGCGCGGGCCATCCGCACCTCGAGCCCCTTCATCGCGCGCCCGAGCGCCACGGCGTCCGGCGCCTCGACGATGTAGTGCATGTGGTTGCCCTGCACCGAGAAGTGCACCAAGCGGAACCCGAAGCGCTCGCATCCGCGCGCGAACGCG
>VBKQ01000499.1 GCA_005879505.1 Deltaproteobacteria bacterium | reverse complement strand
GGACGCAGCCGAGGCCTGCCGGCGGATCGCGGCGGCGCGCGCGCGCTTCGTCTCCCGAGGCGACGACTCGGGGACCCACCTGCTCGAGCGCAAGCTCTGGACGGCCGCCGGCATCGAGCCGGCAGGCGCCTCCTACGTCGAGGCCGGGCAGGGCATGGGCGCGACGCTGACGATCGCGTCCGAGAAGGCCGCCTACACGCTGACCGACCGCGCGACGTACCTCGCCTTCAAGGCGCGGATCACGCTCGTGCCGTTCGTCCAGGGCGATGTCCGGCTGCTGAACCCCTACCACGTGCTCGAGGTGAACCCCACCAAGTTCCCGCGCGTCAACCACGGCGGCGCGCGGGCCTTCGCGGACTTCCTCGTCTCGCCGGCCGCCCAGGACCGCATCGGCAGCTTCGGCGTCGCCAAATACGGCGAGCGCCTGTTCGTGCCCGACGCCGGCAAGCGCATGGAAGACCTCGGGCGATAGGCGCAGGACGACCACGGTCCTGGGAGGTGACGGATGGATCTCCTCTGGGACGGACTCCGGGAAGCCTTCGGCCTCCTCGTGGGCGGCGATCCGGAGGTCAGGGCGATTGCGTGGCGGTCGATCGAGATCTCGGCGACGGCGACACTGCTGAGCCTGCTCGCGGGGGTGCCGGCGGGGGTGCTGCTGGCGCTCTCACCGTTTCCGGGACGGCGCCTCGTCGTCGCGCTGGTGAACACCGGCATGGGGCTGCCCCCGGTCGTCGTCGGGCTCTTCATCAGCATCACGCTCTGGCGAAGCGGGCCGCTCGGCTTTCTCGAGCTCCTCTACAC
>VBKQ01000254.1 GCA_005879505.1 Deltaproteobacteria bacterium | reverse complement strand
CGGCGAGCGCACCGAGCAGATGCGCGGTCATCGGCGTCACTTCCGATGGCTTTGCCACCACGCAGTTTCCCGCCGCGAGCGCGGGAGCGATCTTCCAGGTGAGCAGGTAGAGAGGGAGGTTCCAGGGCGAGATGCACGCCACCGGACCGAGCGGCTGGCGCAGCGTGTAGTTGAGCGCGACCTCGTCGGTGGGATGCGCCTCGCTGGAGAACTGGGTGACGGCGTCGGCGAAGAAGTCGAAGTTCTGCACCGCGCGGGGGATGTCTATCGTCTGCGCGGCGGAGACCGGCTTTCCCGAATCGATCGATTCCGCGCGGGCGAGCTTCTCCAGATCGCGTTCGATCAGGCGCGCGAGCCGGCGCAGGAGCTTCGATCGCTCCGCGGCCGGCGTCGCCGCCCAGGCGGGAAACGCGCGGAGCGCTGCCGCCACCGCCCGATCGACGTCCCTGGCGTCGGAGCTGGCGACGCGCGCGTACGTCTCGCCGGTCGCGGGATCGACGTCGTCCAGCCACTCCCCGCAGGCAGCGGGCGCATGCCGTCCGTCGATGAAGTTCAGGACGTCCTGCATCCGGCCGAGCTTTACCGCCTTCGCCCGGCCGGCGCTACTCCAGCTCGGCGCAAGCCGGCGCGGACCCGGTCTGGCGGATGGAAGCCTCGAACTGGTCGAGGGTGAGACGGGCCGCCGCGCCGCCTTCGAGCCGGAGCAGGGTCAGGGCCGCCTTGCCACCGCAGTAGGGCGCGACCTCGATCCGCAGCTGCATGCCGGCGTTTTCCACCGCCCACGAGCGCTGTTCCGCCGGCGCCCCGGCGAGCGATCGCTGCGCCTTGCCGATGTACGTGAGCTGGCCGCCCTGCGCGGCAGCGATCTGCGCGGAGGCGGTCTGGAAGAACGCGTCGAGCGCATCTCCGGTGAGCGGCTCGGGGACGAACGAGACGGTCGCGCCTCCGGTGCCCGACTTCTTGATGGCAACCTCCGCCACCGGATTGCTGGAGTCGGCCTCGAATCCTTCGGGCACCTCGCCCGCGAGCGCGAGCCGCGGGCTGACGAATCGGCCGCCGTCCACGCGCGTCGCTCCGACGGACGGCGGCGGGAGGACGTTCGCGAAGGGGGGCATCGCGGACGGCCTCACCAGACGGAGAGCGAGCTGCCGCGAGACCGCTGCGCCCAGATCGATGTTCCCGCGGGCCACGGCGACGAGCTCGGTCGAGCTGGCGATCTTCGACTGCGCCCCGATCGACCATCCGAGTGGGTTTGGCCCGCTGGCCGCCTGGTCCTGCCAGCAGGGCTGGACGAGCTTCATCACGTTGGAGACGTTCGCGGCCACTCCGCCGCTCCAAGCGGTCGTCCAGAGGAGCGAGAGGACGCCCTTGGGCCCTTCGACGACCGTGTACGCGTCGCCCGCCCAGTGAGGCGCGATCTCCTTCACCACCTCCTTCTCCACGCACGCTTCCAGCGCGAGCCGCGTCCCCAACTCGCCCATGCGCCCGATTGCGATCGCGCGCGTTCCGGCGGGAGGGACGGGCGCCGGGACCGCGGCGGACAGCTCTCCCGCGAAGTACGCCTCCGGGTGGAGGATCTGGTGGACGGATGAAGGCGGGTTCTTGAACATCCGGTCGACCAGCGGGAACCCGCCGCGCCGATACGCTTCGGCCACCAGCGCGAATCCACCCGCATAAGGAACGACCAGCTCCTCGCGCAGGACGGGAGGCGCGTGCAGGAGCTGGGGCGATCTGCCGCTCACCCGCAGCAGCGCCTGCGCGTCGAGCGCGCGCAAGGTCGCGGCGCCGCTCGCGATCGCTGCTTTCACCGGCTTGTGCGCACGAAGCGCGCCGAATGCGGTCATCACGGCCATCGCGTCGCCTTCGTACAGCGCGCTGCGCGCGAGACGGACATCATCGTCGGGCAAGGTCGACATGTCCGGAATCCCGAAGTTCTGGTCCTGCAGCGCGTGCTCGATCTCGTGGGCGAGGACGACGCGCAGCCCGTCCGGTCCCATCGCGCCGGCCGAGGCGGGCGGATCCTTGCGCACGACGAGCTGCTTGCTGAACGGATCGTAGAAGCCCGCTACCTGCTCGTCGAGGACGTCGAGCAGCGCCTGGGCGGGATCGACGGCTGCCGGCGCAAGGTTGAACGCCAGCCAGCGCGCCCGCTCCGCGGCGACCACCGCCGGCGTCAGCTCCTTCTTCGCCTTCTCGCGGACGGCGGCGGAGAACAGCTTGTCGTCGAGGATCTGCACCTTGAGATTTTGCTTGCGCCGCAACCCGCGCAGCTGTTCGACTGCGGTGGTGGTCTCGCGGATGATCGTGACCAGCGGGTCCTCGTCGGCCGGGGGCGTCGGGCTCACCAGCGGCGGGGGAGCAGGGGCAGGAGGTGGAGGAGGAGCGACAGCCTGCGGCTCTGGCGGCGGCTGCCTGGTGCCGCCGGGGATCCTCAGCGTTCCCGGCGGAAGCTTCGCCTCCACGGACGGTGGCGCCAACCCGAGCGCGCTCGCGAGCGGGCCGGGCAGCTTCGCGCGGACGTCGGTCTTGAGTTGCGCGATCCCGATTCCCATCACCCGGATGACCGACACCGGGGCGGCGGACCCGGGCTTGTAGAGGCCGATCCCGACGACCGTCGCCCCCTCCATCTGCGCCGCGCGGCCGAACACGACGAGCGAGGCGCCGGTGCTCTCGAGCGCGTCGGACGGGTCGGATCCTTCGGCGGTGAGAACCTCGTATCCACGGTCCGCCAACGAGTCGCGGGCTGCGGCGCGTATCTGTTCGCTGACGGCAGCTGCGTCCGCAGGGGTGAGCGCCCCGGACCGCGGCTGGACGGGGAGCACCGCTACCCGGTTCTGCGCCCCGGCGGCAGAGGCGAGGAAGATCGAGAGGATGAAGACGCGCAAGCTGACCTCCGCAGGCCATGTTCCTTGCGCAGCGACCCCGTGGCAAACTTATCGTCACGGCCGCCAGGCGGCTTGGCGACTCGTTTCAGGTGTACGGGTCATCAAATGTGCTCTACCCCGACGGCTTGACGAAGCGGAGCGCGAATCGGTCGCTGGTCCCGCGCTTTCCGGCCTTCTCCGCGGCGGGCGGCGAAGCGTTCCAATCGCGCGCATCGGCAGGATTGCGCAGGAACTCGCTCTCGGACTCGAGGCGGAAGCCCGCGCTCTGCACTTCGTCTCTCACCACGCTCTCATCGATCCGGTGCAACGTCTTCGTCTCCGCGAGCCCGGTGCCCTCCTTGGCGCTCGAGTCGATGACGACGTAGGCGCCTCCCGGCCGGAGCGCGTCGAAGATCGCCTTGTTCATGCGCGCGCGGTCGACGGGCATGTTGACGACGTCGTGATAGATGACGTTCATCACCGCCAGGTCGAGATCCCTGGCATCCGGCGGCACCGGGTCGTCGAACGGCACGTCGGCGCGCACCACACCCTGCATCGCGGGATGGGTGAAGCGCTCGGCCAGCGCATCCTTGAGGAACGGAAGCCAGCGCGGATCGTTCTGCATGTAGACCACCCCGCCTGGCGCCACGGCGCGCGCGATCAACTCCGTCGTGTATCCGGGACCCGCGCCAAGATCGAGCACCTTCATTCCGTTTCGCACGCCCAGGAAGCGCAGCATCTCCTTCGGGTGCCGGCCAGGATCGAGCGTGCGGTCCGCCTCGCTGCGATCGGGTGAATCGACGATGCGTGCGGCGAGCTGGTCCGGTCTTTCCGATGGTGCGGCCTGGCGCGGCGCCGAGGCGCAGGCTGCGCAGACTAGAAGCAGAGCGAGGGGTTTCATGCGGCGTCCTTTCGCACAAGGCGAGTACACTACTTGATGAAATTGTAGTCGGTGGGACCGGCGCGGCGGGTGAGCAGCAGACAGTCCGCTCCTGGTCCACAAGTAAACTGGTGGACCATCTTCGGCGGAATGACGGCGTAGCTTCCCGGCGAGATCTCGTGCTGCTTTCCATCCAGCATCAGCGTGCCGTTGCCGGCAAGAAAGACGGTGTACTCCGCAAAGGAGTGCCAATGCGCGGGCAGACCGGTTCCGGCAGGCGTCCTGGCGTAGTTGGTCGTGCCCCTCGTATTCGGGTCCACGCCGATCACCGCGGCCTGCGAGCCCTTGGGTGAGCTCGGGGTTTTCGATTCGATGAATTTCGCCGTCGACACGTGGGCCACGAGTGCGTCCTCCGTGGACGGCTGCGGCGCGTCTGCGAGCGCCGCGGCAGCAAACAGCAGCGGGAAGAGCTTGCGCATGAACGGACCTCCGCCGGGATCCTAGAACACATTTCATGACCTGCCTGCGAGTGTTCGCGCTCAAGAGTAGCCGCTAACCGGCCGTCGGCCGGCGCGGCTATTCGATCCCGCGCTCGCGTCGATCGCGGCGGCACTCCCGCGAGCCGGGTTGGACGCGGCGGCAGCCGGCGGGGCGCAGCTGGTAGATCGCGCAGGAGACCTGGATTCCGAGCACCCCCTCGAGCGCGACGCACCGCTGCTCGCGCCCGCGCAGCTTCATGTGCCGCTCGCCGTCCCGGTTGAGGACCGTCAATCTGCGCAGCAGGACGGGGTGGCGCGAAAGCGCAGCGCGCGGCGTGACCTCGACGTAGTCGAAGTAGTTCTCGGCCCGGTTCTCGTCGGTGTTGCAGCAGCAAGCGCCGCAGGAACGGCAGTCGAAGGTCACGCCGACAGCTTCGCACGGTCCGGGTCGGCGCGGCGTGGCATGTGCACCACTTCCGCCGGCGCGCGTTCGTTGACGCGCAATGCGAGGACGGCGGCGAAAAGGCGCGCGGCCGCGCCTACGAGGAAGAGCGCCTGCGCGGCGACC
This sequence comes from Deltaproteobacteria bacterium, assembly GCA_005879505.1. Lineage (GTDB taxonomy): Bacteria > Myxococcota > Myxococcia > Myxococcales > 40CM-4-68-19 > 40CM-4-68-19. The sequence continues at coordinate 6,560 of VBKQ01000254.1, read as the reverse complement.
AGAGGCTGTTCCAGCAGCGTCCACGCGCCGGGCAGCACCTTGATGACCGCGCCGCCTGCAGCCGAGCCGATCCCCGCTGCCAGTCCTCCGGCCGCGGCCAGCGCGCCCACGTAGAACGATCGGGTGGCAGGTCGCGACAACGCCAGCGGGAGGGAGAACGTGGCCAGCGACAGGCCCGCGTTGGCTACGCCGCTCACGGCCGCATCGATCGCGAGCGGCCAGAGGCGTCCCTCCATGGCGAAGATCCAGAACAGCGGGGAGAGGGAGAGCGCGAACGCGCTCGTGAACAGCACCGGCCGCGCGCCTCCGCGGTCGAGAACGCGTCCCCACAGGGGTGCCGCCAGCACGCGGAAGGCGGCCACGGCGGCGGTGTAGATGGCCATCCGGGCGAAGCCCATGCGCAAGTTGCCGATCATGTGCAACGGGTAGAACGCCGCAGCGATCCCGCCGGCCGCGCTCCAAGCGAGCTGGAACGCGAGCAGGCTGCGGGCGCGAACGTCCTGGAGCGGGGCGAGCGCGTCCTGCAGCGGCGCGGCGTGCGGGGGAATGGCCCGGCGCGACTCGTGCTGCCGCGATAGAAGCCAGGTGGTGACGGCGCCCGCCAGGGAGGCGGTGATGGTGAGAGCGCAGAGCGCCGTACCGGCTCCATCGTGGTTGCCGCCGCTGTCGAGCACCAGACCGGCGGTCAGTGACGCGCAAGTCGCCGCCAGCGCGCACAAGGCCGAGCGGCGGCCGAAGTACCGTCCGCGCACGATGCTGGGGACGAGGTCGCCCATCCAGGAAGTCCAGGCGTTGGTGCCCGCCACGCTGAGGGCGGCGCTGGTGAACGCGCAGCCGAGAAAGATCGCCTGCTTCGAGCCGGCCGGCAGCGGAACGAAAGGAAGGCAGGCGAGCGGCAGGACGCACTGCCGCGAGATCCCGATCGTCCAGAGTGCCGCCCTGCGGCTTCCGAACCGGCGCGTGCACCAGGCCGCGGGCAACTGGACGAGCTGCGCGGTGAAGGGAAGCGCGCCGAGCACGCCGACGAGAAGGAGTGGTAGCTCGAGATAGAGCGCCCACGCCGTCAGGACGCCACCGGACGTACAAGCGCCCACCACCTCGGCCAGCGCGCCCTCGACCATGGATGTACGGAGCGATCTGCGCAGCACGGCAAGAACTACCGTGCCACGCTCGCCCGTGTGCTACGCAAGGACGCCGTTGTGCGCTCGGAGGGGACCGGCCGAGCGCCTGCCCGCGTGCCAGCCCGGCGGTACGCTCGCCTCCCGAGGGTGCGGGACCTACTTTTCCGGTAAAGGAGGTAGGGAATGCTCTGGACCATCACCGTGATCCTGCTCGTGCTCTGGGTCCTCGGCCTGGTGTCGGGATCCACGATGGGAGCATGGGTTCACATCCTGCTGGTGCTCGCCGTCATCAGCTTGATCTTCGCGGTCCTGCGCCGCGGAGCCGCAGTCTGACGATCGTTTTCCGGGGGGCGTGAGCAGGTTTTCGGGGTGGCCTCGAAGCAGAGGCCGCCCCTTTCTTCCAGCCAACGAATTCTCGGTCAGCGGACGTTCACGCGGGGAAGCTTTTGCTTCAGGGAGAGGAGCGGAGCAAAGAGGTCGCCGAGGCGTTCGACCCTGTGCAAGGCCGCGTCCGCTTCGAAGGAGAGCAGCGAAGGGTCCTTCGCCCGCAGACAGTCGCGCACTTCCTCCCAGGTGACCGGCATCGACACCGTCGGGCGCTCCCGCGCGCGCAGCGAGTACACGCAGACCGTGGTCTTGTGCGGATCGTTCTGGCTCCAGTCCAGGAGCACCTTCCCGGAGCGGAGCGACTTCTTCATCTTCGAGACCACGAGCTGCGGCCATTTCGCCGCCAGGGCCTCCGCCACTGCGCGCGCGAACGCCTTGGTCTCCTCGTACGTCGCGCGCGCGTTGAGCGGCAGGTAGATCTGCAGACCCTTCGATCCGGAAGTCTTTGCCAGCGTCTCCAGCCCGAGCTGCTCGAACATCTCGCGCAGGATGAGGCCCACCTCGCAGCATTGGACGAGGTCGGCGGGCTCTCCGGGATCGAGATCGAACACCACGCTGTCCGGACGATCGACGGAGCGCGCGCGATGCAGCGGCACGTGCATCTCCAGATCCGCGAGGTTCGTCGCCCAGGCCAGGGTGGCGATATCCTGTACCAGGCAGAACTGCATCACGCGCCGGTTCTGATCGCTCCAGATCGGCGCCGTCTTCACCCAAGGCGGGCGGTGCGCCGGGCAATTCTTCTCGTAGAAGAACTCGCCCTCCACGCCGTTGGGGTAGCGCTTGAGCGTGAGCGGGCGATCGCGCAAGTGGGGCAGGAGCACCGGCGCGATGCGCAGGTAGAACTCGATCACCTGCGCCTTGCTGAACCCCGCTTTCGGATAGAAGACCTTGTCGAGATTGCTGAGCGTGAGGCGCTTGCCGTGGATGGTGACCTCCTGGGAGGAGGTCACCCGCTCTTCCTCTTCCGGCCGCCCGGACGGGAGCCCTTTCGCCGCTGCGTCCTCGCCCGGGCAGTCTTGGCCGCGGTGCGATGCCCGGGCTCGGGCTGGCGGCGGATCTCACCGCGCTCCCGCAGCTCGCCGCTCTTCGCCGCGGCGAGACTCTTCTGCAGCGCGTCCATGAGATTGACCACCTTGCCCCGCGGCTCCTCGGCAGGCTCCTGCGCAACGATCTCCTCGCCTTCCGCCTTGCGCTCGAGAAGCGCGAGGACCTGCTCGCGGTAGTCGTCCCGGTACTTTCCGGCGTCGAAGTCGGCGGCGAGTGAATCGATCAGCTGCTCCGCCATCTTCAGCTCGCGGTCGCCGGGCTTCGCGTGCGCATCCGGAAGCCCTTCCAGCTCGTCCTGGGAGACGACCTCGTCGTGGTACAGCATCGTCGAGATCGTCAGTGCATTCTGCAGCGGCCGCACCGCCGCGAGGTATTGCTTGGTCCGCAGCACGAAGCGGGCAATGCCGACCCGGTGCGTGCGGTTCATCGCCTCGACCAGCAGCGCGTACGGCTTCGCCGCGCCGCGATCGGGCACCAGGTAGTAGGTGCTCTCGTAATAGATGGGATCGATCTGCGACAGATCGACGAAGTCCTCGATCTCGATCGCCTTGTTGGCGCGGGGGTTGAACGCTTCCAGCTCCTCGCGCGTCACCGTGACGTATCTTCCCTTGCTGATCTCGAAGCCCTTGACGATGTGCTCCCAGGAAACTTCCTCACCGTCGATGCTGCACACGCGCTTCTGCTGGATACGCCCGCCGTCCTTGTCGTGCAGCATGTGGAAGCGCACTTCCTTGGGGGAAGTGGCGGAGAACAGCTTCACCGGCACGCTGACCAATCCGAAGCTGATGGATCCGCTCCAGATGGGCCGCGCCATCGCTACGCGACCTCCTTGGGGGCGGCGGCCCGTGCGGATGGCGCCACGCTGGACATCGGCGCGCGCGCCCGGCCGAGATGCGACGGATCGACCCCGAAGTATGCGAACAGCCGCTCCTGGTGCTGGCGCAGGCCGCGAAGCTGGATGCGCTTGCGCGAGGTGAGCAGGGTGCTGGCGAGCACTCCCACGGCGCAATCGACGAAGTCGCTGGCCTGCGAGAAGTCGACCACCACCTCGGAGAACGGCTCGCCCTCTAGCCGGCCCGACAGCTCCCAGGCGCAGGACCCGTCGAACTTGCCGGATATCCAGTAGAAGGCGGCGTTGCCCTTCACCTCTCGCTCCAGGCTACATGTGGGCATGGAAACTCCGGTTCATCTGCGCATCCTTGGCGTAGCCGGCAATGCATGGGCATGAGAAGGGAGGGCGGCAAGCGGGCGAGCGCTTTCCGACAACCGGTCGACTCCGTCCAATTTCTGGCAACCGGCGCCCGAACGGGATTGCGCCCGGAAGGGGCAGCTACGCGGGCGATTTGCGCCAGCGCGACCAGAGCCTGCGGCGCGTGCGCTGCGCGGTTTCGGCGCTCTTCGCCGCGCCCGGAGCAGCGATGCTCGGGCGCTCGATCTGCGGTGCCGGCGCTTCGCCGGCCGCGCGCGCGCCGCGCGCTTTGCCCTCGGCGGATGCGTGTTCGAGCACCGCGTTCACCTCACCGCCGAGGATGAAGACGAAACCGCTGATGTAGAGCCAGGTCATGAGCACGATCACGCCGCCGATGGCGCCGTACGTCCTGTCGTAGCTGCCGAAGGTCTCGGCATAGAACGAGAAGCCCCAGGTGAGGAGCAGCCAGAGCATCGTCGCGAGGACGGATCCCGGAGTGATGTATCGCCACTCCTGCTTCACGTCCGGAAGGAAGTAATAAAGCAGCGCGAGCACGAGCATCACGCCCAAGGCGGTGATCGGCCAGCGCAGCCAGCTCCAGAGCAGCGCCCAGTACTGGTCGACGTGCAGCTTGCCCGCGAGCCACACCCCGACGCCGCTGCCGAGTGCGAGGCCGGTGATGGAGAGCAGCATCAGCGCCGAGGTGGCGATGGTGATCCCGATGGCGATCGTCTGCACCTTCCACCACGGCCGCGATTCCTTCACGTCGTAGGAGAGGTTGAGCGCGGTGCGCAGCGCGTCGACTCCGCGCGAGGCGCTCCAGACGGCGAGCACCAGCCCGAAGGTGAGCAGGTGCGGGCGTTGCTGCGTGGTGAGCGCCGTGAGCCGGTCGCGGACGATGCTCATCGCCGCTTCCGGCATCAGCGGGTCGAGGCGCGCCATCAGCTGGTCGATGGCTCCCTGGACCGGCAGGTAGGCGGCCAGCGTCACCAGCGTGAAGAGGAAGGGGAAGAGCGAAAAGAGGAAGTAGTAGCGGCAGCCGAGCAACCGCTCCGGATGCCGCTCACCTGAACCGGTAGAGGGCGCCGATGGCCATGCCGAAGATGATGTGTGCCACCACCACCGTCAGCGGGGTGGTGACTCCGTAGTGGAGGGCGAGCGGGCCAGGCGGCTCGATCTGCCGCAGCTCCGTCGGCCCCTGATGCAGGCTCGCCATGCGCGGATGGACCGCGGGCAACAGCGGGATGATGACGAGCAGGACCACCAGGGAGTGGATCAGCCCGATCACCGCTCCGCGCAGGGCGCTGACTGCGCCCGTCGCATCGAAGATGACGACGTAGAGCAGCGCGAAGAGCTGGCCGTTGACCAGGTGCGTGAGGAAGCCGATCACTTTGGCGCGATCGCGGTCCGGCGTGATCGCTGCTCCGAGCAGATACGGAAAGCTCATCCGGGTGAGATGAAGTTGCTGCGCGCCGGCTTCGATCGTCGTCAGCAGCAGGGTGCCGACGAATCCCGCCAGAAGTGAGCTGGGCCAGTTCACGGGTGCGCTTCCGGGACGTGCAGCCGGGCGCGCTCCGCGTCGTGCTTGCCGCGCTCCAGGCGGTCGCGGAGGGAGATGGCGGCATTGATCAGACCGACGTGCGTGTAGGCCTGCGGAAAGTTCCCCAGTGCAGCGCCGGTCTCCGGATCGATCTCCTCCCCGTACAGCCCGACGTCGTTGGCGTATTCGAGCAGGGCCGCGAATTGGTCCTGCGCCTCGGCGATGCTGCCGCCTCCGAGAGCGAGGTACTCCACCGCCCAGAAGCTGCAGATCCCGAAAGCGCCCTCTCCGGCGGTGAGGCTGCCGTAGTACCGCCGCAGCAGGCCGGGGCGGATCTCGAGCCGTTCGCGGATCCGCTGCCAGGTCGAGCGCATGCGCGGCGCGTCCGCCGGACAGTAGCCGTACCAGGGAAGGAGGAGCAGGCTCGCGTCCACGTCCCCGCCGGCGAGCGTGCGGGTGTAGCTCTGCAATTGCTCACTCCAGCCAAGCGTCTCGACTTCCTGCCGGATGCGGTCACGCGCGGCGGTGAACTCGGCGGCGTTGGCCCGCGGCAAGTGGCCTTTGCGGTAGAGCTCGAGCAGCCGATCCAAAGCGGTCCAGCAGAGCACGCGCGAGTGCGTGAACCGGCGGGGAACGTCCCGGATCTCCCAGATGCCCTCGTCGGGCTCGTCGAAGGAGATGGCCACTTCGTGGCCGAAGTCGCTGAGCATGCTCGCGGTCGCCCGGTCGATGGTGCCGCCGCTGCGCACGACGTATACGGCCGCTTCGATCAATTCGCCGTAGGTGTCGAGCTGCACCTGGCCGGCCGCCGCGTTCCCGATCCGCACCGGGCGCGCTCCGCCGTGGCCGGCCAGGTGAGGCAGCTCCGTCTCCGGCCGGGGCCGCCGGCCATAGAGATCGTAGAGGACGTGCAGCTCCGGAAGCGAAAGGCTGGTGGCATTCAGGAGCCAGCTCATGAAATTCTTCGCTTCCTCCCCGTGCCCGAGCCCGAAGAGAGCGCGGGCAGTGAGGGCGGCGTCGCGCAGCCAGCAAAAGCGGTAGTCCCAGTTGAGATCCCCTCCGGGACGTTCCGGAAGCGAGGTCGTAGGCGCGGCCACGATCGCGCCGGAAGGCGCGTACTGCAGCAGCTTCAGCAAGAGCGCGCTGCGCACCACCATCGCGCGCCCGGGTCCGTCGTATCTGGTGCGCGATGCCCACTCACGCCAGAGGCGCAACGTCGCTTCCAGCACCGAAGTGCACCGGGCGACGGTGGGCGGAGGGAGGACGGCGGGCGCTC
>VBKQ01000498.1 GCA_005879505.1 Deltaproteobacteria bacterium | reverse complement strand
AAGCTGAAGGCCGAGGGGCACGCCATCCTCTTCGTGACCCACTTCGTCGACCAGGTCTACGCGGTGTCGGACCGGATCACCGTGCTCCGGAACGGCGAGCTGGTGGGGGAGTTCGAGACCTCCCGGCTGCCCAAGGTGGAGCTGATCTCGAAGCTGCTCGGGAAGGCCCTCCACGATCTGGAGAGCGTCGCCACGGCGAAGGGTGAGGCCGCCTCCGAGCGGGCCGGGGAGCCGGTGCTGCGCGTCCAGGGGCTCGGCAAGGCGGGCGTTCTGGAGCGCTTCGACCTCGAGATCCACGCCGGCGAGGTCCTGGGCCTGGCCGGCCTCCTGGGCTCGGGGCGCACCGAGCTGGCCAACCTCATCTTCGGGATCGAGAAGCCGGATCAGGGGGAAGTCGAGGTCCAGGGCGAAAAGGTGAGGCTCAACAGCCCGCTCCGGGCCCTCCAGTCCGGGATCGGGCTCTGCCCGGAGGACCGGAAGAGCGAGGGGATCATCGAGGATCTCTCCCTCCGCGAGAACATCGTCCTGGCGCTGCAGGTCAAGCAAGGCTGGTTCAGGAACATCCCGCGCGCCCGCCAGGAGGAGATCGCCGAGCGGTACATCAAGCTCCTCGACATCCGGACGCCCACCGCCGCTCAGGCCATCAAGAACCTCTCCGGCGGGAACCAGCAGAAGGCCATCGTGGCCCGCTGGCTGGCGACGCAGCCGAGCCTGCTCATCCTCGACGAGCCCACGCGGGGGATCGACGTGGGCGCCAAGGCGGAGATCCAGAAGCTCATCCTCTCCCTGAGCGAAAAGGGGATGGCGGTCCTCTTCATCTCCTCGGAGCTGGACGAGGTTCTCCGCTGCGCCGACCGGATCGCCGTCCTTCGCGACAAGGCCATGGTCGGGAAGCTCAGCGCGGACCAGATGGACGAGCAGGTCATCATGCGCACCATCGCGCAGCACACCGACAAGGTCGAGGCGGAGCCCCGATGAAGCCGCGCCTCAGGCGGCTCACCTCGATGCCCCTCACCTGGCCCCTGGTCACGCTGGTCTGCATCCTGCTCTTCGACTTTCTCTTCACCCCGGGGTTCTTCCACCTGGAGTTGAAGGACGGCCACCTGTTCGGCAGCCTCGTAGACGTCGTGAAGAATGCCGCGCCGGTCATGATCATCGCCACCGGCATGACGCTGGTGATCGCAACCGGCGGGATCGACATCTCCGTGGGTGCGGTGGTCGCCATCGCCGGGGCCATCGCCGGTATCCTGGTGGCCCGCTACCACGCCCCGCTCCTCCCCGTCCTGGTCCTCCCGCTCATCGCCGCCACGCTCTGCGGCGCCTTCAACGGTCTCCTCATCACCGGCTTCGGGATCCAGCCCATCATCGCCACCCTCATCTTGATGGTGATGGGACGGGGCCTGGGGCAGCTGATCATCGGCGGCAGGGTGCTCTGGTTCCGGATGGTGTCCTTCGAGTACCTCGGCACCGGGTACCTGCTCGGCCTGCCGGTCCGCATCTTCGTCGCGGCCGCGCTGCTGGCGCTCCTGGTGCTGGCCCTCCGGACCACGCCCCTCGGCCTCTTCATCCAGGCGACCGGCGGCAGCGCCAAGGC
>VBKQ01000503.1 GCA_005879505.1 Deltaproteobacteria bacterium | reverse complement strand
CTCGCGTCCAAGCAGGTCATGCCGGCGATGAAGCGCGCCGGACGCGGCAGCATCGTGTTCGTGGGTGCCACCGCATCGCGCAAGGGCGGCGCGAGGTCGGCATCCTTCTCCTCCGCGAAGGGGGCGCAGCGCAGCCTCGCAGAATCGATGGCTCGGGCGCTCTGGCCCGCCGGCATCCACGTCGCGCTGATCGTCGTGGACGGAGTCGTCGACCTGCCGAGGACACGGGAGCGGATGCCCGACAAGCCGGCCTCCTTCTTCATCCAGCCGGACGATGTCGCCGAGATCGGCTTCCGGCTCACGCAGCAGCGGCCGTCCGCGTGGTCGTTCGAAGTCGAGGCCCGGCCTTTCGGGGAGAGCTGGTAGCTCTCTCCTCGTCATTTGCTCGCGAACACCTCGCGCAGCGACTTCCCGTAGGGCCAGAAGCGCGAATTGTCGCCGGCTTTCCAGGCGGCCCTGAGCTGCGGATCGGAGAGGTCCCAGTCGGGACGCACGGTCCGCGTCACTTCGCGCAAGTCGTGCCGCAGCTCCTCGACGGATGGCCGGCCGAAGTACCAGTACCCGTTGTAGACGCTGTGCACCCGCAGCTCCGGCGCCAGCACCAAGGTGTGCGGCACCATGGGGTTGTGCACCGGATCGGTGTACTCCTGGATGTCGAGGTCCTTCTGCACGATCCGGCCCGGATCGGAGAGAAAGGGCCAGTGGGCGCCGAGGCCGTCGCGGTTCTCGTTGATGGCGAGCAGATCGTCCGTCGAGATGGTGACGAGCTTGGCGTAGCCAACCTTCAGCTCGGGCTCGAATCGGACCAGCTCCATCGCCTGGCGCCGGTCCTTCGGGCAGTACAAGCCGCGCGAGAGGAAGACGACCATCGGCGAGTCGCCCTGCAGCTCGGACAATTTGCGCTTGGTTCCTGTCTGGTCAGGGAGCGCGTAATCCGGAAACCGGGCGCCCGGAACAATGTCGGCACGCATGGTGGTCCTCCCGTCGAGGCCGTCCCTCGTCGGGGCCAGGACGGCAGGCATCAACGGGGGAGACTACGTAAATGCGCCGCTCCGGGCTACCGGGAGCGCGCGCGCGTGCGGGCCGCCTTGCGCCCTGCCGCGCGGCGCCTGGCGGGCCCCTTCGTCCGGACCGCCTCCTTCGCCGCTGCGCGCCGCTCGCCCGGGCTCCGCCTCATTGCGGCGCGGTGTGCCTGCGAAGCGAGTGCCGGGCGCGATGCCGAAGACCTGGGCTCGCGCCGCAGCGCGCGCCGTACCGCCCGCGACCGCTTGGCGGACGGCCGCCTGCGCCTCCGCCCTCTGGCTACGTCGCGCGCGGCCTTTCGCGCCGTCTGCTTCGACGTCCTCCCCGCCCTCGGCGCCGGCAGCTTCACGCCCGCTCGCCGGGCCTTCGACAGCCCGATGGCGATCGCCTGCTTGGGCGATCGGGCACCGTGCTTCCCTTCGCGGATGTGGTGGATTTCCTCGCGCACGAACTCGCCAGCCTGCGTCGATTTGGACTTCCCCTGCGCCGCATCTTTCCGGGCACGCTCGATGGTTTCCTTCTCTGGCATGGACGTCACCTCTGCCGGCAAAGTGCGCATCCAGTCGAGCCACAGCATCCCCAGCGGCTAGAATGGAGGCGATGGACCCGGCGACGCTGCGGCAGCTACGTGAGCAGAGCGGCCTGCGCCTCGACAAGGAGGGCCGCTTCTGGCACCGCGGCGGCCTGGTCGAGCACGCCCGCACGCTGGCCGCGCTGCACCAGGGAATCCACCGCGCCGCCGACGGACGGTGGGCGACACGCATCGGCAAGGACTGGGCCTATCTCGACGTCGAGGACGCGGCGCTGTGGCTGCGCCTGATCGAGCCTTCGGGCGCGTCGCTGCGCGGGCAGCTCGCCTCCGGCGAGTGGGTGGAGATCGATCCGGCGACGCTGGCGGCGGGAGCCGACGACGCGCTCTACGCTCGCGTCGCAGGCGAGCGCGCGCGGCTCACGCGGGATGCGCAGCTCTCGCTCGGCGAGCACCTGTCCGAGGACGGGCAACATTTCCTGCTCCAGCTCGGTCCGCGCCGGTTCCGGATCGGCGAGGACACGGGCCCGGAACCTGTCCACCCTGGAAGCAAGGGTCGCTGAGCGGCTATTCGTCCTCGAGCTCGTGCCTCGGATCCGCGTTCCCGGACAGGTAGAACACCTCGTCGAGGATCAGGCCGTGAGGGGGCGCGGTCGGGCCTGCTAGGGCGCGGTCGCGACCCTCGAGCAGCGCGGCCAACGAACCGGCGTCGCGGCGGCCGTGGCCGACCTCCACGAGCGTCCCGACGATGGTGCGCACCATGTGCTTGAGGAAGGCGGTCGCCTCCACGGCGAGCTCGATGCGCGACCCGTTCTGCCCGATCTCGAGCCGGCGCATCTCTCGCACGGTGGTGCGCGCCGG
>VBKQ01000502.1 GCA_005879505.1 Deltaproteobacteria bacterium | reverse complement strand
CGAGCCGTGCGTAGTGATTGGCGAAGAAGAACGAAGGCAACGGCGCGAGCGCCGCGAACGCCTTGTAGAAGGACTTGAACCAGGTCCCCCAATGCCCGTACGTCTCGGTGCCGAGGCTGGCATACAGCGCGCAGGCGGCGGCGAGCATCCCCGCGGGAAAGAGCGCTTCCTTGAGCAACTCCGGGTCGGCGAGCAACACGCGCGCGCCCAGGATCGGCTGGGCGAATCCATACAGGGCCTGTTCCGCGTTCCCGGCGGAAGGCGCTTGCACGCCGCGCGCGTATGCGCGGATGCGCTGCACCGCCCAGCGCACCACGCCGCGTCGGGGCCGGTTCGCCAGGGGAACGGGTGGAGCGGGCGGGAGCAGACTCATCTGCATGGATCTTCGTACGGACGGCACGGCTGGATATTACAAACGGCGAATGCCTCAGATTTCCCGGGAAAGCACGCGGCGCAACGTTTCCTGGTCGATGTTTCCTCCGGAAATGCAAATGCCGACCGCCTTGCCCGCGAGAGATTCCCGCAGGGCGAGCAGCCCGGCAAGCCCCGCCGCGCCCGCCCCCTCGGCGAGATTGTGCGTGGTGCGCAGGAACAGGCGGATGGCATCGGCGATGGCGCCTTCGCTCACCTTGACGAAGCCGGCGAGCCCTTCGCGAAGGGCCGCGAACGTGTACTCGTACACGCAGCGCGTGGCGAGGCCATCGGCAAACGTCTTCGCGGTGTAGCCGGTGACCGGCTTTCCCTTGTGCCAGGAGTCGTGGATCGCTGCCGCGCGGTCCGCCTGGACGCCGAACACGGCGAGCGAGGGGCGCATCGCGCGCGTGGCGGTCATCGCACCCACGGCCTGTGAGCCGCCGCCGACCGCCAGCACCAGAGCGTCGAGCCCGGGCTCCTGCTCGAGGATCTCCAGGGTCATCGTGGCGGCGCCGGCGATGATCTGCCGGTGATTGGTGGAGTGGACCAAGGTCAGGCCGCGCTCGCGCACCAGCTTCTCCGCGACCTCGGCCGCTGCGTCGTAGTCGTCGCCCTGCTCGATCAACTCGGCGCCGAACCCACGCATCGCTTCGTTCTTCTCGGGGTTGTTCCCGCGCGGTACGCAGATCGTCACCGCGATCCCGAGGATCTGCCCGGCCCAGGCGAGCGCCTGGCCGTGATTGCCGCGCGACGCTCCGACCACTCCGCGCTTCTTCTCCTCGTCCGTCAGCGCGCTGAGCGCGGCCAGGGCATTGCGCACCTTGAAGGCCTGCGTCGGTTGGTGGTTCTCGTGCTTGACGTAGACCCGGATCCCATACCCGACCGCCTCGTCGAGCGGGCCATAGCGGCGCAGCGGCGTCGGCGGGAGCCTCGCCCGAATCCGCTCCCTCGCCGCGAGCACGTCTTCCATGGTCAGGGGCCACATCGCCGGCGCAGTCTACCGGAACGGAGACGCTTCGGAACGGATCACTCGCCCAGGTAGGCCTTTCGGATCTCGGGGGAGCGCAAGAGCTCGGTGCCGGTGCCGGTCTGGACGACGGTTCCCGTCTCCAGCACGTAGCCGTGGTTGGCGATCTGCAACGCCAGATGCGCGTTCTGCTCGA
>VBKQ01000501.1 GCA_005879505.1 Deltaproteobacteria bacterium | reverse complement strand
CTCGCCGCCGGACAGCGTGCCGGCCATCTGCGTCGCGCGCTCCTTGAGGATGGGGAAGAGCTTGAAGCCCTTCTCCATGTCCTTCGCGATGCCCTCCGCGTCGCGCCGCAGGAAGGCGCCCAGGAGCAGGTTTTCCGTCAAGGTCAGGTTGGGAAAGATGCCCCGACCTTCGGGTGCGTGACAGAGCCCGCGCGCCACGAGCCGGTGCGGCTTGAGCCCGCCGATGGATGCCCCCTGGTACCGGATCTGCCCCGCGGAGGGCCGCAGCATTCCGCTCACCGCGCGCAAGGTCGTGGTCTTGCCGGCGCCGTTCGCGCCGATCAGCGAGACGATCTCTCCCTGGCCGACCCGGATGGAGATGCCGCGGAGGGCATGGATCGCGCCGTAGTGCACGTCGAGCGCCTGCAGCTCGAGCAGCGGTTCTGCCATCAGCGCGGGCTCCCCG
>VBKQ01000486.1 GCA_005879505.1 Deltaproteobacteria bacterium | reverse complement strand
CGAGCCAGGTGTACCCGATCTCCGCCGCGTCGAGCACGTCCTGACCGGGGCGCGGATCCTTGCCCTCGGGCCACTCCCAGCGCTGCAGATCGAACAGGCGGGTGCACCCTACCACCTCGCGGGAAGGCAGGCAGATGGCGAAGACGACCGCGGCCTTGCGGCTCATCTGCGAGAGCGCGGTTTCGACGTACCGTTCCACCTGCTCCGGCGCCGGGACGAGCGCCCATTCGAACGTGCCGCACGGGCCTGCGGCGAGCGCGCGCAGCGCCGGGACATCGGCGAGCCCGAGCGGCCTCAGGCCGACGAAACGGCCCTGCAACGTGACGGGTTCGATCGCCATCCGAAGCACTCTACGGGCAGAGCTCGTCGCGCATCCAGGCGTGGAGCGCAGCGTAAGCGCGCGCCATTGCTTCAGCCCGATCCAGAGCCTCCCGGGTATGGAGCCACGCCGCGGGCCTGGACCGCTTCACGACCGCGAGGCCCTTGTACCTGGAAAGCTCGGCGCCTGGTCCTTCCGGATCGAATCCTCGAGCAGGGCGCTGCAGCTTCTCGCTGATCTCCAGCTTCAGCCCGCCGCGCTTCGCGGCGGCGAGGGCGATCTGCAGCCGTTCCGCGGAGGCGGCGTTGTGGAGCAGCTTGCGCCAGCGGTCGAGGCGCGCCTCCTCGAAAGCGTAGATTCCGCCGCCGAAGATCACTTCGGCAGGCGCGACGTGGAGGTACACGCCGGGCGAATCTTGCTTCTCCGCGCCGTCCCAGAGCAGCGCCGCGACGTGCGTCTTGTACGGCCGCTTGTCGCGCGAGAACCGGATGTCGCGGTTCAAGCGATAGAGGCTCCCGCCGACCCGGGGCACGAACACCAGGCCGGGCATCAGGTCGCGCAAGCGGTCGGCGAGCGCGCCACACCATTCCAGCATGGCGGGCACGATCTGCGAGTCCCAGGCGAAGCGATGCGCTTCGAACCACTCGCGGTCGTTGTGCTCCGCGAGATCGCGCAGGAAGACGAGACCGCCCTGCGGGAAACCCTCGAACGCCATCGACCGGAAGCCTAGACCGGCGCGCTCACCGCGGGCAATTGCGCAGCAGATTGAAGTAATCCTCTTCGCTGCGCGGCTCCTTCGGCTCCTTGATCGCGATCCCCCGGATGATCCCGTCCTTGTCGACGACGAACGTTCCGCGCTTCGCGTAGCCGGTCTCGCCAAGGAAGACTCCGTACTTCTGCGCCACGTTGCCCTTCGGGTGGAAATCGGAGAGCAGCGTCGCGCTCAGCCCCTCGTCGCGCTTGAACGCGCGCAAGCTCCAGCGATTGTCCACGGACACGCCGAGCACGGCGGCGTTCTCGCGCTCATACTCCATCCTGCGCGCCCCGATCTGCTTCAGCTCCTGCGTGCAGATGGGCGAGAAGGCAGCGGGAAAGAAGACGATGACGACGTTGCGGCTGCGGAAGCTGGAGAGGCGGGTGGGCTTGCCTTCCTCGTCGAGCAGCTCGAAATCCGGGGCGACGTCGCCGACCTGAAGCATGGGAGCCTCCCGTGATGGGCGCCTCATTCGCAGGCTTTGCTTGCGGGCGCAAGTGCGCCGCTGTCGGGCGGGCGGGTGCCTGCTGCAATCAACGGCAGGCGCCGCGACCGGGGCGGTGGTCGGCGACATCCCGGAGAAGCGGGCGCTGGCCATCGGCATGGGCGAGGCTCAGCCCGTCGCGGCGAACGACTCGCCAGGAGGCCGGGCGAAAAATCGCCGCGTAGAGCTGAGGATCGCGATGGCGAAGCAGTAGAGCGCCTGCTTCGGGGCTTCCCCGTACGCGTCGCAGTCGCAACTTTCCGGTTGGGGGTACGAGCATGCCGTCGGATGCAAAGACGCTGTTGCGGATCGGATATGGTCTGGTGCCGATCGTCGCCGGGGCGGACAAGTTCACCAACCTGCTGGTGGATTGGGATCGGTACTTGAGCCCCAAGGTGGAGCGGCGGTTGCCCGTCGACGGACGCACCTTCATGCGGCTGGTGGGCGTGATCGAGATCGGCGCGGGGCTGCTCGTCCTCCGGCGGCCCCGCGTGGGCGGCGCGGTAATGGCGGGCTGGTTCGCGGCGATCGCGGGCAACCTTCTTTCGATGGGCAGATATCTCGACATCGCGGCGCGCGATGCGCTGCTGGCGGTGGGCGCGGCGGCGCTGGCGATGATGCCGGAGCCTTCCCAGGCGATGAAGGTGCGGCACGTGCCAGCGCGCCGGATGCGGATGGACCCGGTCGGGACCATCCCCCGATCGGTGCACTGACGCTTGCACCTGAACGCATGTTTAGCTAGATCGATCGGGTTGTGACGCTTCCCGCGCGCCGGCTGCCCAGGGATCTGCATGCTCTCGAGGAGCTGCTTCGGGATGGGCAGGTCCGGCGGGCGCCTGCGCTGTCGCCGAAGACACAGCGCGCGCTGCCGACGGGCTTTGCCGCTTTGGATGCGGCTCTCGGTGGAGGGCTGGCCCGCGGGCAGCTACACGAGATCGTCGGTCCGCCGGGCGCGGGCGGAACGGCGCTGATGCGCGCAGCCCTCGCCTGCGCCACGCAGGCCGGCGAGAACTGCGCGCTGATCGATCCCGGCGACGCGTTCGATCCGTCGCCCTGCGGGATCGATCTCGACCGCCTTCTCTGGGTGCGTCCCCGCGATCCGGTGCAGGCGCTTCGCACCGCCGAGGTGGCGCTGGAGGCGCGGTTCGCGCTGGTGGCGCTCGATCTCGGCGACGTCAGCGTCCTTCCGCCGCCCAGGCAGCCGCGCGGGGTCATCCAGGTGGTCCGGTTCGAGAAGAAGCCTCCTTCGCCCGGCGCGTCGCCGTGGGCGCGGCTGGCGCGCCGGGCGGAGAAGCACGGCGGGACGCTTCTGGTGCTGGCGCGGGCAGCGCAGGCGGGGACGTTTGCGGCGGCGACCATCGAGCTGGAGCGCGGGCGCGCGCAATGGGAAGGCCGGCAGGGAGCGCCGGGGCGGTTCTTGCGTGGAACGAATGCCGTCGGCGCCGTGGCTCGGCACAAGCGGATGCCGCCTTCTCCGCCGCTGCCATTCCACCTGGCGCTCGAGCCGAAGTGACGGTGCTGCATGAAGATCGCCTGCCTCTGGGTCCCCGAGCTTTCCATCGTCGCCGCGCTGCGCGCCGAACCGCAGCTCTGTACCGAGCCGCTGGCGGTGGTGCAGCCCGGGCGCGATCTGGGGGTGCGCGCGCACGTGCTCGGGGCGACGGGCGCGGCCCAGGGTGTCGCTACGGGGCAGACGCTCGCCGAGGCGCGCGCGATCTGTCCGCGTCTGCTGACGCGGGAGGCGTCGCCGGAGCGTGAGCGGGCCACGGCGCAGGCGGCGCGCGAGGGGGCCGCCGCCGTGTCCCCGCGCGTCGAGGAGTCGGCGCCTGGTCTCGTCTACCTCGACGTCTCGGGATTGGAGTCGCTGATCGGAGACGACCGCGCGGTGGCGCGCGAGCTGGTGGCGGCTGCGGAGCGTGTCGGCGTGCGCGGCGCGGTCGGCGTCGCCGCGAGCAAATCGGTGGCGCGGCTCGCCGCCCGTGCCGTGTCGGCCGACCTGACGCTGGAGGCGACGCGATGGGGGGTCGGGGGCGGAGCATTCCGCGTGGTCTTGCCTGAAGAGCAGCGCGAGTTCCTCGCCGGGCTGCCCCTGGATGCGCTGGAGCTACCCGATGAGCTGCGGGGGTCGCTGCGCCGGTTCGGGCTGCGGACGCTCGGCGAGGTGGCTTCGCTTCCGCCGGGTCCGTTGGCGGCGAGGCTCGGGCCGGAGGCTGCGCTGCTCTCGCGGCTGGCGCGCGGGGAGGACACGACGGCGCTCGCCCCCCGCGCAGAGCCGGAGCGATTCGAGGAAGGCGAAGAGCTGGAGTGGGACGCCTCCTCCGTCGAGCCCCTGCTGTTCGTCTGGAAAGCGCTCCTCGATCGACTCGTCCAGCGCCTCTGCGCGCGCGGGCTGATGGCGCGCGAATTGTATCTGCAGCTTCGGCTCGCGGACGGATCGTGGGACGAGCGCTCGCTCGATCTCGCCGCGCCCACGCGCGAAGTCGCCGCGCTGCTCCAGCTCCTTCGCCTTTCAGTGGAAGGCCGCCCGCCGCCCGCAGGCGTGCGCGCCGTGCGGCTCTCGGCGGGCGTCACACGCGAGGTGCTCGAGCAGATGCCGCTCTTTGGACCGCGCGGGGCCAGCCCTACCCAGCTCGCCACGGCGGTGGCGCGGCTGTCGGCGCTGGTCGGCCCCGAGCGCGTCGGCCGGCCGCAAGCGCCGGACCGCTGGATGCCGTTCGCCGCCGGATGCGGCAAGTTCGCGCCACCTCCGCCGCCCCGGATTCCCGCCCCTCTCGAGATCTCGCTGGCGGCGCGCGCGCTCCGGCCGCCGCGGACTGCGGAGGTGCGGTGCGACGATTCTGGCGTCCCGCTGCTGGTGATCGGCGAGGGTGCTCTGGGCGGGCGGGTAGTGGCGAGCGCCGGACCATGGCGCACGGTCGCGGAGTGGTGGACGGACGCGCCGATCGCGCTCGACGCATACGACCTGGAGCTGTCCGGAGGACTTTTGGTCCGCGCGGCCCGCGAGCTGGCCACCGGAACCTGGCGGATCGAGGCGGTCTATGACTGAAAGAGACTGCCCCATCCAGCTCGCCATCGATGCCCGCCGGCCGCCGGAGACGCAGCTCTCGCCGTTTCCGCAGGACGACCTGGTGGAGACACCCGCTCCTCGCCCCTCGCTCGCGCCATTCGGCGTGCTCACCGGCGACGAACAAACGCGCCGAGGCAATGAGGAAACACACCGGATTCACCGCGCCTCGCCCCGCGCCGGCTCCGCCGATGCTGAGTATGTCGAGCTGCATGCCCGCAGCGCCTTCTCGTTCCTGCGCGGCTCCTCGCTGCCGGAAGATCTTGCGCATGCCGCCGCCGCTGCCGGACACGGCATCTTCGGGCTCGCCGACGTCGGCG
>VBKQ01000253.1 GCA_005879505.1 Deltaproteobacteria bacterium | reverse complement strand
GCGCGGGTTCCGCTGCCGTTTCCTCCTCGATTTCCGCGAACGCGAGGTGCCCCAGCTCCGTCAAGAGATACAGGAGCCGCATGGCGGTCGAGGCGTCGTGGATGCGCAGTAGCTCCTCCCCGCTCTTCGTTCCATCGATGGAGGCGTAGATGCGCGTCTCCAGCGCATTGAGGCCCAGCTCTTCGAGCTTGCCGACGCCGAGCCCGCCTGAGCGGACCACCGGCCGCGAGAGCCGCTTGCCGATGCGGGCGCGCACCACCGCCACTTCCAGCCGGCGCATCGCATCGACCAGCAAGCCCCAGCGCGACCCGAGCGGAAACGAACCGGGCGGCGGCACCGCCTCCTTGTCGAACGTGAACTTCCCGCGCCAGCAGGCGAAGGCGCGATCGAGCAGGAAGACGCCGTGCTCGCCGAACAGCCGGTGCGCATCCGCGGCGGGAATCAGCTGGAGTTGGAAGAGCGCGGCGACCACGTCCTGCCCGCTCTTGGCCGCCTGTTCTTCGGCGACCCGCGCCTTCTCCGTCTGCAGATAGCCCTTCATCTGCAGGAAGCGCAGCAGCGAGAGGTCGGGGTCGTCGGCGGAGACGTGCTCGGGCGTTCCGCGCCGGAAGAAGATCTGCAGCAGCCCTCCGTCCTCGGGAACGAGCCGGGCGCTTCCAGAGGCGTTCGTCAGAGCGGCGAGCGCATAGAGCCGGACCGGCGAGAGCTTCGCGAGGTCGCCTGAATCCGGCACTTCGAGCTTCTCCGGCGCTTGCGGCATCATTGGCGGCTTCCGCTTCGGGGGCGCCGGCGGGGCGGGCGGAGGCGGCTGCTGCTGAGGCGCCGCCTGTGGAGGGCGCGCGGGTTGAGACGGCTGGACTGCCGCTTGTGGAGGGCCGGCGATCTGCGCCGTTTCCTCCCCGATGCCGAACGCCGCGGCCATGGCCCTGCTGATGCGCGGCCCGGCCGGCTGGATCGGCGCGGTCCGCTCGATCTTGCGGGCCGGCATCAAGAGACCGCGTAGCTCGGGAAAGTCCGCCCCCGGCAGCCACTCCTTGCCGTCGAGCGAGGCTTCGCATTTGTCCGTCAGCTGCCCGCGCAGGCGCTCCAGGGCCGAGATGGTGTACGGCCCCCAGATCCTGCCGTGCTCGGTGCGCACCCAGTAGTTCCGCTCCACGCGCCGATCTTACCATCGCCATGATAGCGTCCGGACCCGCACCGGTTCCCACTCATGCCCACCCGAAGAGCGGCACGGCCCAACGCGACGCTGCTCTGCCGGCGCCTCGCGGCGGACATGGCAAGGAAGCTGTCGGAGCTGTCGCACATCCAGCCGGCGCGCATCCTGTTCGTGGCCGGAGAAGCCCGGCGCGGATCGCGTGCGACGATCAAGCCGCTCGCCAGCACGCGCGTGTCGCTCAAGGGCAAGCGCGCGCTCTACTGCATCACTCTGCGGCCGAAGTTCTTCCGCGCCAGTACGCCCGAGCAGCGGGTGGAGACGCTGGTGCACGAGCTGCTCCACATCTCGAACGAATTCGACGGACGGCTGCACCCTGGCCGCCGGCATTCCCTCCTGCCCGGCAGGAAGTTCCGATCGCTGCTGCGGCCGCTCGTAAGGCGGTACCTGGCCCAGGCCGACGCCGAGCTTCTTTCGGCGCTCGCGCATCACGGCGACGTGGTGGCGCGGCAGTGGCTCGAGCGGCCGACGGGGAAGTCGAGCCGCAGGCAGGCGTACACCGAGAAGCACCTCTTCCTCGGGCCGGTGCAGATGATCACCCGGCGCCACCTTCACTCCTGAGTGCTTGAAATCGCGGCGTCCTCCTGCGAGGTTCGCGGCCATGAAGATCGCGGTCCTGACGGGTGGAGGAGATTGCCCGGGCCTCAACGCGGTGATCCGCGCGGTGGTCCGGCGCGGAGAGCAGCATGGCCTCGAGGTGATGGGCGTCCGGGAGGGCTGGCGCGGCCTGATGGACCCGCCGATCCATTTCCGGCTCACCCGGGAAGCGACGAGCGGCATTCTTCCCCTGGGCGGCACGATCCTCGGCACCAGCCGGACGAACCCGTTCAAGAAGCCGGGCGGCGCGGAGATGGTCGTCCGGAACCTCTCGGCGCTGAACGTCGGGGCCGTGGTCGCCATCGGCGGCGAGGACACCCTCGGCGTCGCCACCAAGCTCCACCAGATGGGAGTGAACGTCGTCGGTGTTCCCAAGACCATCGACAACGACCTCTCCGGCACGGACCTCACCTTCGGCTTCAACACGGCCGTGCAGATCGCCACCGAGGCCATCGATCGGCTGCACTCCACCGCCGAGTCGCACAACCGCGTGATCGTCTGCGAGGTGATGGGCCGGCACGCCGGCTGGATCGCCACGCACTCGGGCATCGCCGGCGGCGCCGACGTGATCCTCATTCCGGAGAAGCCCATCGACATCGACCGCGTCTGTGAGCACATCATGCGCCGGCACCGTTCACGCGGCGTGAATTTCTCCATCGTCGTCGTGGCCGAAGGCGCAAAGCTGGGCGGCGGAGAAAGCAAGCTGAGCGAGAAGCTCGACGAGTTCGGGCACGTCCGCCTGGGCGGCATCGGGCAGCAGATCGCCGAGTTGATCGAGAAGAGGACCGGCTACGAAACCCGCTCCACCGTCCTTGGCCACATCCAGCGCGGAGGCACGCCCACGGCGTTCGACCGCGTGCTCGGCACGCGCTTCGGCGTCCACGCCGCCGACATGGTGGCGAAGCAGGAATGGGGAAAGATGGCCGCGCTGCGCGGGACCCAGATCGCGAGCGTGCCGCTCGCCGAGGCGACCGCGAAGCCGAAGACCGTCGACGACGCCTTCTTCGCAGTGGCCGAAGTGTTCTTCGGATAGGTGCGCACGGCAGCGGGATGAGCGCCGTCGAGCTGGACGAGCGGTTGGTTCCCGGCGGCGCGCCGGCGGAGCGGCTGGACAAAGTGGTGGCCGGGCTGTTCGGCGTCTCGAGAGCGCGAGCGAGGGAATGGATCGCGGAGGGGCGCGTGCGTGTCGACGGCAAGCGGGCGCCGAAGGGGAGCCCGGTGCAAGCCGGCGCGCGTATCTCCGTCGAGAGGCCCCCGCCGGATCAGCCAGCTCCGCAGCCCGAGCTGCCGATCCGCATCGTGCACGCAGATGCGCACCTCGTCCTTGCCGACAAGCCGGCCGGGATGCCTTCGCATCCGCTCAAGCCCGGCGAGCGGGGCACCGCGGCGAACGCCCTGGTGGGCCGGTTCCCGGAGCTGGCGCAAGTCGGGCCTTCGCCACGCGAAGGAGGGCTCGTGCACCGGCTCGACTCGGAGACCTCGGGCTTGCTGCTCGCCGCGCGCACCGAAGCCGCGCACTCCATGCTGCGCGCGCAGTTCACCGCGCGCGCGGTGGACAAAGGCTACCTGGCGCTGGCCGCGGGAGAGATTCACGCCGGCGGAGAGATCGCGCTGCCGCTCCTGCACGACCCGCGCGACCCCCGCCGGATGCAGGCGGCGAGCGATGCCACATATGCCGCGGAGCATGGCGCGCGCGCTGCCGTCACCCGGTTCTTGCCGATCGAGCGCAAGAGCGGGTTCACATTGCTCGAGGTGGAAATCCCCACCGGAGTGATGCACCAGATCCGCGCCCATCTGGCGTTCATCGGCCATCCGCTCGCCGGCGACGCGCTCTATGGGGGACCGGACCTGCCCGGGCTGCCCCGGCATTTCCTGCACGCGGCGCGGCTCGCCTTCCGCCATCCGGACGGATCGCGGGCCCGCTACGAGAGCGCGCTGCCGGAGGATCTCGAGCGGGTGTGGACGACGCTGTAATCGCGCTCGACGAGCCCCGTCAAAAGGAGAGCCTGGCGCTGAACCTGCCCGCCAGAGGCGGCGTTCCGCCGCGCTCGCGATCGAACAGGTTCAGCACGTCCGCGGTCACCGTGAGCACGTACGGGTTGGTCAGCGCCCGCACCACGCCGGCGCGCACGTCCATCGTCGCCTGCCAGGGCGAGCCTTGGATCACGCGGAAGCTGGTCCCGAGCGTGGCCGTGGTCCTCGCGTCCCATTCGTACGCGTACGCGGCGTCAAGCTTGATCACGTTCGGCGCATC
The DNA here is from genome assembly GCA_005879505.1 of Deltaproteobacteria bacterium. Lineage (GTDB taxonomy): Bacteria > Myxococcota > Myxococcia > Myxococcales > 40CM-4-68-19 > 40CM-4-68-19. Next base: position 4,413 of record VBKQ01000253.1, on the reverse strand, counting down.
CGCCGCGAGCGTACGGGGCCCCTCCAGCGACGAAAGCGTATAGCTGGCCTGCAGCAACGAGCTAGCGGAGAACGGCTTCGCGAGCGAAAGCGTCGCTCCGTCATAGGACGTGCGCCCGTCGGGCGCGTCTCGGAAATCCTTGTGGACATAATCGAGCCCGGCAACGACGTCGCGAAAGATCTGGGATTGGACCCCTGCCGCGAGCTGGTGCTCTCGCGTCCTGCGCTGCGACGCTAGCTCCGGCGATTCGAAGAATCGCCCCAGGAACGCGTAGGCGCGCGAGACGCCCCGGCCGCTGAAGTCCCAGGCGACCCCGACCCGTGGCAGGAAGTCGGTCTTCCCGATGAGGTCGTCGCGTTCCAGACGCACGCCGCCGTCGAGGAACAGGTTCTGTACCGGGCTCCAGGTATCCTCGGCGAACGCACCGCCGTACCAGCGGCTCGAATTCGCCGCCGAATCGCGCACGCCTTCCGCGCCCCAGGCGAATCGATGCCGCCCGAAGAGCTCGGCAAGATGCGCCACCTGCACCCGCGCCTGCACCGAATCGGCGTCCGACCCCTGGCGGTGCCAACCAGTCACCGCTTCCACCTGCGCGGTCCGATCGAGAACATCGCCTAGATAGTGCAGGGAGAAATCGTCGGTGATCGCCGCCAGCGAGAGCAGCTGGCCTTGCGCCGGCCGCCAGGTGAGCTTGCCGATGTACTGGTACTCGGTCAGCACTCCGGAACGGGTCGCCATCAGCACCGGCGCAAATCCGCCATAGAACCAGAGGGAATTGCGCGCGAGCGGGCCACCGAGCTCGGCGCCTCCCGCGAGGTTGTAGCGCAGCGTCCGGCGGGGGAGCTCGATCGGCATCCAGTCGAGAAAGGCCGAGCCGTGCACCTCGTTGCCGCCGGAGCGGGTGATCGCCTGGACGACGCCGCCGGCGACGCGCCCGTAGGAGGCCCCGAGCGCAGCGCTCTCGACGTTCACCTCCTGGATGAATTGCTGCACGAGCCGGCGGCCTTGGCGATTCGACGCCGGATCGGTCACATCGAGGCCGTCGATGCGGTAGCGCGTTCCGCTCGCGGGAGATCCGAGAATCTCGAGCCCGGGCGGCCGCGGCAAGACGCCCGGGGCGGACGCCGCGGCCGCCTCGAAGCTGCGCTGGTCGCGCCCGTACGGAACGAGCTCTAGTTGCTCCCGTGAAATCACCGCACCGGTCTGCGCGCTGGTGGCGGGAAGGACGGGCGGCTCCTGCGCAAAGCGAAAGGGCGCCCCGATGGCCGTTTCGGGGTCGATGGACAGGTAGACGCGGATCGTCCTGCCCGCGTGCACGGCGAGCCCGTCCTGGGTGAAGGACTGGTGCGCTTCTGCCTGGACGTTCAGCGTGTAGATGCCCGGCGGCAGCAGTCCGATCTCGAACTCTCCCTCTAAATCGCTCCGCGAGCTCTCCTCGCCTGGCATGGAGGGTGAGGCCGCGACGATCGCCGCCCCCGCGACCGGCTTGCCGCTCTGCGTATCGACGATGCGGCCGGAGATGCCACCGGTGGTCTGGGCCGCCGCGGAGGCCGCCAGCAGCAGCCACACGGCGATACATGGGCGGATCATGCGGAAGCCGGGCACATCATCCGATGTACTCCAGGCAGTCAAGCGGACGGCATGGCTGCGGGCGCGGCATCGCTCGGGACGCCGCGTGCAAAACAGGAGAAGGCACGGCAAGGCAGGTCGCGTTGACAGCAGGTGTCCGCCTGTGTAGGTTCTGCCGCCTTTTCCGCCCGCCCCAGAAGGAAAAGCAAGATTTCGGGAAGCGATTCCGGAGGACTTCACACGCCATGGATTTCAGTCTCGTTGGAATGTGGAAATCGATGGGCCTTCCAGCCCGCCTGGTCGTCATCACGCTGGCGATCATGTCCGTCTACTCACTGAGCGTGATGGCCGAGCGCCTCTTCAGCTTCTCCCGCGCCAAGGACCAGAGCCGCAAATACGCGGAGAAATTGCGCGACCTCCTCCCCGGTCACCAGATGGTCGAGGCCGCGCAGATGGCGACCACGATGAAGTACGGCCACATCCCACGAGTTCTCGGCGCGGGCATCTCCGAATACAACCGCGGCCGCGATGCCCTGCGGAACCAGGGACCGCACGACGTCGGCAACTTCGATCTGGTCGAAGCCATCAACCGGTCCATCGACCGTGCCACGCTCCGCGTGACCGCCGACCTGCGCCGGGGCTTGTCCGGACTCGCCACCGTCGCATCGTCGTCGCCCTTTGTCGGACTGCTCGGCACGGTGCTCGGCATCATCACCGCCTTCCAGCTGATGGCGACTTCCGGCTCGGGCGGTCTGGCCTCCGTGTCGGCCGGTATCTCCGAGGCGTTGATCACCACCGCCTTCGGCCTGCTCGTCGCGATCCCGGCGCTGATGATGTACAACTACCTCACCAACCGCGTCGAAGAAATGAGCGTCGACATCGCCGACGCCAGCAACGAGCTGGTCGACTTCTTCCTCAAGGAAGGGCGATTCGACGAGCCCCTGACGAACCCGGGCGCAGGCAAGACCGCCACCGCAACCACCACGGCAGCGAAGGCGTAAGCGATGGGATTCGACGCCACCAAGAGCGGCGTCCGCTCGGACATCAACATCACGCCGCTCGTCGACGTGGTGCTGGTGCTGCTCATCATCTTCATGGTGGTGACGCCGATGCTCCAGCGCGGCAAGAGCGTGGAGCTTCCCAAGGCCAAGCACGCCGTCGCCGGCCAGGGAGCGGAGCCCGCGTTCATCAGCGTGACCAAGGACGGCAACGTCTACGTCGAGCAGGAGAAGCGTCCCGCCTCGCAGGAGGAGGTGGTCGCCGCGATGAAGGGCGCCGCCGAGGCCGGAAAGCGGGTGATGATCAAGGCCGATACCGACGCCGATTACGGCAAGGTGCGGCCGGTGCTCGACTGGGCGTCCAAGGCGAAGCTCAAGGGCGTCTCGCTGGCTGCCGAAGAGCTGAAGGGAGCGAAGTAGCCATGGCGATGGCAGTCGGCGCCACCAAGGGGCCGCGCTCGGACATCAACATCACGCCGCTCGTCGACGTGGTGCTGGTGCTGCTCATCATCTTCATGGTGCTCACGCCTTTGATGGAGAAGGAGATCGGCGTGCGCGTCCCCGAGGAAACGCCGCCGGAGATGCTGAACGAGCCCCCGCCGCCGGATCTGACTCAGATCGTGTTCAAGGTCGACGAGGCGGGGATCTGGCACCTGAACAGCGAAACGCTCACGGAAGCCAATGCCCAGGAGCGGCTCAAGGCCTACTACCGGCTGGCGAAGAGCAAGGAAGTCACCCAGGGACCGCCGGTCATCTTCTTCGACGCGGACGACAAGGCCAAGTATTTGCGGGCGGTGAAGGCGCTCGATACGATCCGCGACTCCTCGAGCGGCTGGACGATCGGGATGATGACGGAGAGCATCAAGCAGGAGGCGCAGCAGCCGGCAGCGCCGGGGGCGCCTGGTGCACCGGGCGGGGAGCAGCAGCCTGGGGCGACGCCTCCGACTCCCGAAGCTCCGAAGTAAGCGGCAGTCAATTCAGGCCGACTGCAGGTTTCGCTCTATACAGCAACAAGGTAGTCTTACGTCGGATGTCCTCCCCCCTCCTCGACATCTCGCGCGTCGTCCTGCGCTTCGGCGGGGTCACCGCGGTTTCCGACGTCAGCTTCTCCGTCGCTCGGGGCGCTCTCAGCGCGATCATCGGACCGAACGGCGCCGGGAAGACGAGCCTTCTCAACTGCATCAGCGGCGTCTACCGGCCCCAGCAGGGCCGCATCGTCTTCGACGGCCGCGACATCACGCACATGGGTCCGGCGAATCGCACGCGGCTCGGCATCGCGCGCACGTTCCAGAACATCGCCCTGTTCCGGGGAATGACCGTCCTCGACAACCTTCTCATCGGCCGCCACGTGCACCAGAAGACGGGCACGCTGGCGGGCGGCATCTACTGGGGGCGCGGACAGAAGGAGGAGATCCGGGAGCGCGAACGGGTCGAGGAGATCATCGACTTCCTCGAGATCCAGCCCTGGCGCAAGCAGGTGGTGCACACGCTCGCCTACGGCCTGCAGAAGCGCGTCGAGCTGGGCAGGGCGCTGGCCCTCGATCCGCGCCTTCTGCTCCTCGACGAGCCGATGGCGGGGATGAACGCGGAAGAGAAAGAGGACATGGCCCGCTACATCCTGGACATCAACGAAGAGCGCGGGACCACGGTCATCATGATCGAGCACGACATGGGCGTGGTGATGGATCTCTCACACCGGGTGGTCGTGCTGAACTTCGGGCAGAAGATCGCCGACGGGGTGCCCGAGGAGGTCCAGAGCAACTCCGAAGTGCAGGCGGCGTACCTGGGCGGGCAAGCCGCATGAGCTCCCTGGACACGTTTCCCAAGCTCCTCTTGCAGAACGCAG
>VBKQ01000252.1 GCA_005879505.1 Deltaproteobacteria bacterium | reverse complement strand
CCGAGCGCCTTGCTGACCTCCTCGCCCACGAACTGGCCGGCGTCGATGGAGTCCGAGCCCACGTAGAGCACGCCCTTGGGGAGATTGTCGGGCTTGCGGTTCACGTAGACCAGCGGGACCTTGGCAGCGGTGACCTCTTTGGTCATGGGGCCGGTGGCGGCCGTGTCCACCGGCAGGACCACGATGGCGTCCATCTTCTGGGCCAGGAAGTTCTCGACCTGGCCCACCTGCTTGGCGGTGTCGTTCTTGGCGTCGACGATGGTCAGGTCAATGTCGTTGTGGGCGGCCCCCCACTTCGTCATCGCATCCCGGACGAAGGTCAGCCAAACGTCGTCGAACAGCGCCATGGTCACGCCGATCTTGACCTTCTTGTCGGCGGCCGACGCCGTGGAAGCGAATCCCAGCGCCGCGATCGTCGTCAGTGCGATTGCCGTTCTCTTCATGGATTCCGTCCTCTCGAGAGGGGTCTGGTCATGGTGCAGCGTTTTTGAAGGCTGAAAATCCCCGTGTGGCGCCCCCGCACGCAGTTCCAAGGCACAGGAGGGCCGCGCGCTGCTACTGGCATCGGCTTGTTGCGATGTCAAGGCGCGGCGAGACAGGAGCCGTCAACGAGCCGATGATTCCCGGATCCGCGCTGTGATATCTGGGATGAGCCGTCGCGGCTGGTCGCGGCGGCGCCAGCGATTCAGGCGGTGGGTTGGAGCGGAGCATTTCATGACTGCCGCCACGGATGCGCTCTTCTGGCATCGGGTCCAGTTCGGTTTCACCGTCACGTACCACTATCTGTTCCCCCAGCTCACCATGGGGCTGGCGCTCCTGATCGTGGTTTTCAAGCGGGCCGCATTGCGCGGGGACGAGCGGGCTGGAGAAGCGGCGCGTTTCTGGGGGCGCATCTTCGGGATCAACTTTGCCATCGGCGTAGTGACGGGCATTCCGCTCGAGTTCCAGTTCGGCACCAACTGGTCGCGTTTCTCGCAGTTCGCCGGCGGCGTCATCGGGACGACGCTGGCGATGGAGGGCGTCTTCGCTTTCTTTCTCGAGTCGACCTTCCTTGGCCTTTTCCTCTTCGGCGAAAAACGCCTGGGCCCGCGCGGGCACTTCGCGTCCGCGCTGGCGCTGTTCCTCGGTTCCTGGCTCTCCGGCTATTTCATCATCGCCACCAACGCGTTCATGCAGTACCCGGTGGGTTACGCGGCGGGTGCGAACGGCAGGCTCGAGCTTTCGAGCTTCTGGAGCTTCCTCTTCAATCCCTGGGCGCTCTGGGAATACGCGCACAACATGAGCGCGTCGGTGGTGACCGCAGCGTTCGCGGTCGCGGCCGTCGGGGCCTACTGGACGCTGTCTGGAGAGCACCGCGAGACGGCGGCGATCAACTTGAAGGTCGGCGTGATTGCGGGCCTCATTGCCAGCGTCCTGCAGATCTTCCCCACCGGCGACGCGCAGGGGAAGCTGCTCGCGCAGGCGCAACCCCCGACGCTGGCCGCCATGGAGGGCGCGTTCCAGAGCGAGCCATACGCGCCGATCGCGATCATCGGCCAGCCAGACGTCGAGCACCACAAGCTGGAGAATCCGATCTACGTTCCTGCCTTCCTCAGCTTTCTCGCCTACGGGCACTTCAGCGCTCCCGTGCGCGGTCTCGACGACATTCCGCGCGACGAGTGGCCGGACAACATCGAGCTCCTCTACTACGCCTACCATGTGATGGTCGGGCTCGGGACCCTCTTCGTCGCGCTGCTGGCCATCGCGGCCTTCCTGCTCTGGCGGAGGACCCTGACCCGGACGAGGTGGGTACTCTGGGCGCTGATGCTTGCCGTGCCTTTTCCGTACATCGCGACGACCGCGGGGTGGCTGACGGCCGAGCTCGGACGTCAACCCTGGCTCGTCTACGGGCTGCTGCGCACATCCGAGGGGACCTCGCCGCTGGTCAGCGCCGGCGATACCCTCTTCACGACGCTCGGATTCTCCGGCCTCTATCTGGTGATCGGCATCCTCTTTCTCTTCCTGGTCGGGCGGGAGATCGCCCGCGGTCCGCGGGCGCAGGGAGGGCACGAATGATCGCGCTCTGGTACGCGAACATCGCGGCAATGCTTGCCGTCTATGTCGTGCTCGACGGCTTCGATTTCGGCGCGGGCATCGTGCACCTCTTCGTCGCGCGCACGGACGCCGAGAGGCGGCAGGTGCTCGCCGCCATCGGACCGGTCTGGGACGGCAACGAAGTCTGGCTGATCGCGGCAGGAGGCACGCTCTTTTTCGCCTTTCCCGTCGCGTATGCGGCGGCGTTCAGCGGCTTCTATCTGCCGCTGATGCTGGTGCTCTGGCTCCTCATCCTGCGCGGCATCTCCATCGAATTCCGCTCGCACCTCGCGAACCCTCTCTGGCGCCCGTTCTGGGACGCGGTCTTCGCGCTTGCCAGCCTGCTCCTCGCCTTCGTGCTGGGGGCGGCCCTCGGCAACGTCTTGCGCGGCGTCGGACTCGACGGGACCGGATCCTTCTCGACGCCGCTCTTCAGCAACTTCCGTCCCGGACAGAGGCCGGGCGTACTCGACTGGTACACCGTCGGCGTCGGGGTGTTCACAGCCGCATCCTTGGCCGCGCACGGTCTCGGTTACCTCCGCTGGAAGACTTCTGGCGCAGTCCAGCAGCGCTGTGCGAGGGCGGCCGCCGCGGTATGGGCGCTGGTGGCGATCCTGTTCGTCGTCGGCACGGTAGCGACGGCGCGCGTCCGGCCGGAGCTGTTCAGCGCCATCGCCGTGCGGCCCCGCAGTTGGCCGTTCGTGCTCATCGCCGTGTCAGGCCTGGTCGCGGCGCCGATCGCTCACCGCCGCGGCGCCGAGCTGGCTGCGTTCCTTGGCTCCGTGGCTTTCCTCGCCGGCACCCTTGCCGCGACGGCAGCCGGGCTCTATCCCGTGCTGCTGCCGTCCGCGATCGATCCGCGATTCAGCCTCGACGCCCACCGCTCGGCGACAGGCGAGCACGGCCTTGCAGTCGGACTGGTCTGGTGGACCTGCGCGATCGTGCTGGCGATCGCTTACTTTGCGTACCTGTTCCGGTCGCTTCGGGGAAAAGTCGCTGCCCTGGAATCCAAGGAAGGGTACTGAAAGATCGAACGAGCGCTTCACGCCACCGCGTGCCAGTTGTGATAGGAGGGCGCCGCTTCAGACAAGGAGGAATCATGCCAGTCAAGCCAATCCCCGAGGGCTACCATACATTCACGCCTTACTTCGTCGTCGAGGGCGCGTCCGACTTCATCGACTTTCTCAAGAAGGCATTCGGCGGCAACGAGATCTATCGCTTTCCCGCGCCGGGCGGAAAGATCGGCCACGCCGAAGTACGGGTGGGGGACTCGGTGCTGATGCTGGCCGACACCAACCCCGAATATCCGCCGACACGGATCGGGTCCTATCTCTACGTGACCGACGTGGACGCGACCTACAAGAAGGCGGTGACGGCGGGCGGGCAATCGAGGCGCGAGCCGGCGAACCAGTTCTACGGCGACCGTGTCGCGACCGTCGCCGACCGGTGGGGGAACACCTGGTCGATCGGCACGCACGTCGAGGACGTCTCGCCCGAGGAGATGGAGCGCCGCATGAAGGCGCAGAAGAAGTAGCGAGATCGTCTGAAGACAGCGGCGCTACCGAGACGGCCGGCGAACCGGTCCGTTCGGTCCTGATATTCCGAAATAGTGTACGGTCCGCGCCCGTAACGCCTCGTGGAGCTTCCATGACACGACACGTCTATCTCGCCGCCGCCCTGGTGCTTTCCTGCGCAGCGCCGCAGAAGCCGCAGATCACCGACGCAGCCGACCGCACCGAGCGCGATCGCTCGATGGACTCCCATCGCAAGCCCGTCCCGATGCTGGCTTTCTAGAAAAGACTCGCATCCGCATCGAGCCGTGGGACTACCGGTTCGATGTGCAGGACCAGGACGGCAAGCACGTCGGCCTGTGGTACTTCGACCCGTATGCGAGGCCTGGAAAGAACTCCGGCGCGTGGATGAACGAGTACACCCCGCAGTCGCGCCTGCTCAACCATCCGGTGATCGTCTCCAACAACGCCAACTTCGTGAAAGGCAAAGTGCCGCGTGACTACGTCGAGTTCCCCTCGCAGCTCCTCGAGCGCTGGCTTTCGACGCGGCCGGTACTGGACCAGTTCGCGTTGCATTTCCAGACCGGCCAGCCGGTGCCGGCCGAGCTGGTCAAGAAGATCGAGCGCACCGAGACCTTCAACCAGGGTTTCAAGACGGTGGAGTACCTCGCGTCGGCGCTGGTGGACATGAAGCTCCATCTGGCCAAGGAGCCGACCGCGGATCCGCGCCAGTTCGAGAAGGACACGCTGGCGGCGCTCGGTATGCCGCGGGAGATCGTCATGTGGCATCGCACCGCGCAGTTCGATGCCTACGAGGCGTTCATGGAGGCCTCCGGGCCTTACGACAAGGCAGTGGCGAAGCGTCTGCACGATGACGTCTTCAGCGTCGGCAACACCGTGGATCCGGCGGAAGGCTACCGCGCCTTCCGCGGCCACGACGCCGGCACCGGAGCGCTGATGCGCCGGCGCGGATTTGCGCCCGGGGACGCAACCGCGCGGACGCGCTCCAAGCCCTGAACGCGATGACCGTCCGGCAACTCGTCGAGCAACTGAAGGCTCTCGGAGCGCGCGAGGGCGGCGTGCTCCTGGTGCACACATCGTTCCGCGCGGTCCGGCCGGTCGAGGGAGGGCCGCTCGGGCTCATCGGCGCTCTTCGTCAGGCGCTGGGGCCCGAGGGCACGCTCGTGATGCCGGCCATGACGAGCGGCGATACCGTGTTCGATCCGCGCTCGACTCCCACGCAGGGAATGGGGATTACCGCCGAGCTCTTCTGGCGGCAGCCTGGCGTTCTGCGAAGCACGCACCCCGGTAGCTCCTTCGCGGCCGAAGGACCGCTGGCGGAGCGCATATGCCAGCCCCAGCCGCTCTCGCCGCCGCACGGGCCCGACAGCCCGGTCGGTCGAGTGCATCACCTGGGCGGTCAAGTGCTGCTGCTCGGTGTCACGCACAGCGAGAGCACGACCCTGCATCTCGCCGAGGCGATCGCCCGGGTACCGTACGCGGTCTCGCATCCGTGCGTCGTCGAAGTGGACGGAGTCGCGCGCACCGTGATGGTTCGAGAGACCGATCACTGCTGCGCAGGTTTCCAGCTCGCGGATGAATGGCTTCGCGCCCGCGGGCTCCAGCGGGAGGGGAAGGTGGGGAGCGCAGACGCCCGCCTCAGCGAGGCGCCCGACCTCGTCAAGGTCACGGTCGAGCACCTGGTCTTGGATCCCCTCGTCTTCCTTTGCTCCCGCGGGAGTGGATGCGACCAGTGCGACGCGGCCCGTGCGAGCATCCGGAGCGCGGATTCCCTCGACGATCCATCAGGGACTTTGAGGGAGCGCCAGTGATGATCGATGCCGGTGCGATCGCAGCGGCCGAGCAGGCCATCCGGCCGCACATCCGGCGCACCCCCATCGTGCAAGTGGAGGGCGAGGATCTCGGCTCGGGCAGCTCTCTGGTGCTCAAGCTCGAGCTGCTCCAGCAGTCAGGCTCCTTCAAGGCCCGCGGTGCGTTCGCAAACCTCCTGCTGCGCGAGGTACCCGCCGCGGGAGTGGTCGCCGCTTCCGGAGGCAACCACGGAGCCGCGGTCGCCCTTGCCGCGCGGAAATTGTCGGTGCCCGCGCGAATCTTCGTGCCGCGCATCTCCGAACCCGCCAAGGTCGAACGTATCCGCGAGTATGGAGCGACGCTCGACGTGGTGGGTGACCGGTACGCGGACGCGCTCGCGGCCAGCCAGGAGTTTGCGGCTCGGTCGGGAGCGATGCAGATCCATGCCTTCGACCAGCGCGAGACCCTGCTCGGCACCGGCACTTTGGGGAAGGAGCTCGAGGAGCAGGCGCCGGAGGCGGACGCCGTTCTCGCCGCGGTGGGCGGCGGCGGCCTGATTGCCGGGATCGCCGCCTGGTACGGAGATCGCGCTGAAGTGGTCGGCGTCGAGCCGGAGTCGGCCCCGACGCTCACCATGGCGCTCGCCGCGGGCAGGCCGGTCGACGCGCCCGCGGGCGGCATCGCGGCTGACTCGCTCGCGCCCCGGCGCGTGGGGGAGTGCGTCTTCCCGATCGCGCAAAGATTCGTGAAGCAAGTGGTGCTGGTCACCGACGAAGCCATCGCGAATGCTCAGCGCGTGCTCTGGAGCGCGCTCCGCGTCGTTGCGGAGCCGGGCGGGGCGGCGGCACTCGCCGCCATCCTCTCTGGACGTTATCGGCCGCGGCCCGACCAGCGCGTGGCGATCGTCATCAGCGGTGGAAACACCTCGGCGGTGAACTTCGGCACGCACGCCTGAGAGGGCGAAATCGATGTTCTGAGCGAATCGAGCGCCCATCGAGCTGCAGAATTGAATCGATCTCCTCTTGCGGCGACCACGAGGTATCCAAACCTTCCGCCGCACCGCCAGCAGGAAAGGCGTCCGGACCGTCCGGCTACCCTGCAGCGGGGAGGAACAAGAATCATGACCAGGCATGTGCTCTCGAAGGTTTCGATTCCGTTCGCAGTACTGCTGCTGGCGACCGCCGCGCTCGCGGACAGCTCGGACAAGCAGGGGAAAGCTGGCTCAACGCCATTGCAGCTCCCCATCGCCGGGTCAGTAAAACCCACCGAGCCGTTCGCGAACGCGCCGTTCTCGGGCACGCTCAGCGTCGAGAGGTTCGAGGCGCGCGGTACCCAAGTGGTGGCGATCGTGATCGTGAGGGGCGCGGTCGCCGGCGTGGGAACGGCGCTCGTCGGCGAGTTTCCCCTGCCCGTCAAGGCGAGTCTCGGCAGCCAAGGGCTCGCCGCCCCCAACAACTTGGCGGCGCAGCAACAGGCCGCGACGTGTGGAGTGCTGCATCTGGACATCGGCCCCGCGGACCTGAACATCCTGGGGCTCAAGATCGCGACCCAGCCGATCGCGGTCGACCTCTCTGGCGACTCGTCTGCTCCGCTGGGCAATCTGGTCTGCACGACCCTGCAGACGCTGAGCGACGTGGTCGGCCTGGTTGGCCTGCTCAACCAGGTGCTCAGCACGCTGACCGGACTCGTCGGCGGGCTCGTCCCCTGACGCGGAGCCCGACGGCCCGACGCTGAAGCCTGGCAGACCCAACGGTCCATCTTGCGGGCGACGCGCGCGGGCTGTAGTGGGCAGTCAGGTAATTACCGGATCGTGATTCCGGCCGGGTGCTCGTGCGTCCGGGAACAGGTGAGCGCACGCGGGAGGAGGACATGGATCTCGAGCTCAGGGGGAAGCGGGCGGTCATCACTGGCGGCAGCGTGGGCATCGGCCTCGCCGTGGCGCATGCGCTCGCGGCGGAAGGAGTGGACGTGGCGATCGTTGCTCGCGACGGCGCGCGGGCCGAGCGCGAGGCAAGCGAGATCGCAGCGTCGCACCGCGTAAAGGCGCTCGGGATCGCGGCCGACGTCTCGAAGGCCGGCGACGTCGAGCGGAGTTGCGCGCGCGTCGCGGCTGCCTTTGACGGCGTGGACATCCTCATCAACAACGCCGGCACCGGCAGCTCCGAAAAGATCATGGAGGCCGGCGACGACCGCTGGCAATACTATTGGGACCTCCACGTCATGGCCGCGGTCCGCTTCTCCCGCGCCTTGGTCCCGCTCATGCGCAAGCGCCGCGGCGGCGTGATCCTCAACACCGCCTCGATCTGCGCCAAGCAGCCGCTCGGGTACGAGCCGATCTACAACACCACCAAGGCCGCGCTGGTGATGTTCTCCAAGTGTCTGGCCAACGAGCTGGTCAAGGACGGAATCCGCGTGAACACGATCAACCCGGGGTTGGTCCTGACGCCCGACTGGCGCAAGACCGCGGGCATCCTCACGGCCGGGACGGGAAAGACGCCCGAGCAATACCTGGACGATGTCGCGAAGGAGAACGCGCCCATCGGCCGGTTCGCGACACCCGAGGAGCTCGCCCACTTCTACGCGTTCCTCTGTTCGCCGCGGGCGTCTCCGCGCAAGGGGGAATCCACATGGAATGGAAATTGATCCGGTTCTGTGCCGTGGCGGCCCTCGTCGCCTGCGCGCACGAGAAGACGGTCGAGGCCAAGCAGGAACAGCCCGCTGCCCCGGCTGCGGCGCCGACTTCGGAGGCGACTCTGGCATCTGCTCCGGTCGCCGCGGAGCCCGCCAAGCCCGAGGGCATCATCACGATCACGACTTCTTCGCCTGAAGCCGCCGACGCCTACGTCGAGGCGGTGGACTGGCTCTTCGCGGGACACCAGGACAAGGCCCTCGTGCTCTTGCGAAAGGCCCTCCAGCTCGATCCCGGGCTGGTGCTCGCCAAAGCCCTGCTCTACCACAACACGCCCGGCGCCGAGGCGATGCAGAAAGTGGACGAAGCGGCGCAGGCCAGCGCCGCACTGCCCGAGGCGGAGCGGACGGAGATCGAGTCCATCGCCGCCGTCAAGCATGGCGATTATGAGAAATCCCGAGAGCTGGAGCTGAAGGTTCTTTCGCTCGCGCCGCGAGACTGGCGCGCGCATGCCTACGTGGGCGCCACCGCCTTCTTTCTGGCGCATCGCACCGAGGAAGCGGCCGGGCACTTGCGAGAGGCGGCTTCCCTCAACCCCAAGGCGATCGGGCCTTGGTCGATCCTGGGCGCCATCGCAGAGGATCAAGGCAACAAGGCCGAGGCTGTCGAGGCGCGCAGGAGAGTGGCAGAGATGCGGCCCGACGATCCTGCCGCGCAAGCCGACTACTCGTATGCGCTGATCTTCGCCGGCAAGCTGGCGGAGGCGGAAGAGGTAGCGCGCAGAGCTGCCGCGCTTCCTCGCGCGGACGCCAAACCGTTGGCAGCACTGGCCAACGTGGAGTTCTACCAGTCGCTGTTCGCGAAGGGGCGGGAGAACGTGGCCAAGGCGCGCTCGCTCTCCACGGACGAGAACGAGCGCTTCGGGCTGGAGGAGTTTGCGCTCTTCACGCACGTGGCGGAGGGAAAATATCGGGCGGCATTGGAGGCTGCTTTCGCACTGGAGACCGCTGCGCGCGCGGCCAAGAACCCCAATACCGTCGTGGGCGCGGTGCTCGACCGAGCCTTCGCCGCCGCGCTGCTTGGCAAGCACGCCGAGGGCCAGAGGTACGCAGCGGAGGCCTGGGCGCTGAGCGAGAGCGAGCCGCTTTCCGGCATCGGGCGCAAAGGACTGCAGCGCGGGATCCTGGTGGCGCGCATGTGGACGCAAGCATTGGGCAAGGGCAAGGCCGACGCGGAGAAGACGCTGGCGCTGATGGAAAAGGACGAGGCCGATTCTCCCAATGACGCATACGCGCAGTCGGCGGCGGCTTGGGGCCGCGGAGTGCTCAAGCTGGCGAAGGGCGACGCGGCGGGAGCAGCCCAGGAGATGTCCAAGTGCATGCCATCGGCCGACCTCTGCCACGTCCATCTCGCGCTCGCGCAAGAGAAGGCGGGCGACAAGGCGGCCGCACGGGCAACACGCGCTTCGTTGGTCTCTCAGCAACGGACGCAGGACTCGTTCTATCTGGTTCTGCGCCAGCAACTGCTGAAGAAGGCGAGCGACAAGGTGCCCGTATCGTCCAATATGTGAGAGAGGTCAGATCGCGCCGTGAATAGCCATTTGCGGGAGGGCTTTCACGGCGCGCGCAGCGAAGTCGCTGGTCGCGTCACCGCTCCACGGCTGGCGCGCGGCGGGTCCATCGGCTTGGCCGCGGTCAGAAGACTGAGCGCGTCCGCCTGTTTGCGGATCGCCTCCACCAGGTTTGCCGCGGCGGGTGAGAGCGATCCGGAGCGCCTCCGCCGCACGAGCGCGCTGTCGCGGTAGATGGGCGGCAGGTCGCGCACGGAGATCTCGACGAGGGTGCCGCGCTGCAGGTCCTCGGCGACGTACGTGCGCGCGAAGAAGCCGACGCCGGCGCCCGCGAGCGCCAGGCAGCGGGCTGTCTCCATGGGGAGCTCGACGGCCGGTCCTGCTCGCTCGGCCAGATGGAGGATCGCCGGGTGATGCGTCTGCCACCAGCGCAGCCGGAACAGCGGCCGTCCGAGGCGCACGAGATCGTCCTGTTCGACCCGCGAGCGCGTCGTGAGCGCGTGACCGGGACGCGCCACCAGCACCACCGGCTCGTGGAACAGGAGGACTGCCTGGAGGTCGGCGGCGACGGCCTCGGTGCAGGGCCAGGTGACGACCCCGAGCTCCACCATTCCGTCGAGCAACAGCGCCACGATCCGCTCGTGGTCGCCTGCCCGGACGACGCACTCCACCCGTGGGTGGACCCGCACGAAGGCGCTCAGGGCGGGACCCACCAAGCCGCCCGCCAGCGACGCGAGCGATCCGAGTCGGATCCGCCCGTGCTGCCCGATCTGCGCCTGCCGCGCCGCCTCGACGCCCTCGCCGAGGACCTCCAGCGCCCGCCGCGCGAACGGCAGGAAGCTCTCGCCGAGCGTAGTCAGTGCGATGCGCCTGCCGCGGGTGAAGAGGATGCCGCCCACCTGCTCTTCCAGCGCTTGGATGCGAGCGCTGATGGCGGGCTGCCCGATGCCCAGGTAGATGGCAGCGCGCGTAAAACTGCCCTCCCGGGCGATGCGATCGAAGGCGGCCAGCTGTTCCCGGTCCATGTCCATCCCATCGATGACGTCGATGCGAACTATAACGTCCATCCGCGGTGACAATGGAGGCGAATCGTTAGAACGTTACCTCGTGCACGGGGAGGACGACTGATGTGGACGATCCGGATTGCCGGGCCGGCCGACGCGCGGGAAGTGGCCGGCATCTACGGGCCGATCGTGGCCCATACCGCCATTTCGTTCGAGACCGAGATTCCGACGGAAATGGAGTTCGAACGCCGGATCTCCTCGACCCTCGCGTTCTTGCCGTGGCTGGTCTGCGCCGACGGGGAGCGCGTGGCGGGGTACGCCTATGCGTCGAAGCACCGCGAACGCGCCGCCTACCGCTGGTGCGTCGACGTGAGCGTCTACATCCGCGATTCCTGCCGGCGCTCCGGCGTGGGTCGCGCGCTCTACACGTCGCTGTTCACTCTCCTCCGGCTCCAGGGCTTCTACGCCGCGCACGCCGGCGTCACGCTTCCGAACGAGGCGAGCGTCGGGCTCCACGAATCGCTCGGCTTTCGGCCCGTCGGCGTCTATCCGCGCGTCGGGTTCAAGGACGGCCGGTGGTACGACGTGGGTTGGTGGCAGCTCGCTCTGCGCGATCGCAGCGAAGAGCCGGGGCCGACGTTGAGCATGGAGGCGCTGCGGCAAGCGGCGGGGTGGGACGAGGCGATCGACGCAGGGCTGAAGCTCTTCTCCCGCTGAGACGCTTCGGCGCGCGTTTCCACTTGTCCACAGGGAACTTGCCCCGGGCCAAGTTCAGAGGGGATTCGCGTCGAGCTCGCAAGGATGTCAGGCGGTGCGCAGATGCTCCGGCTGCGACGCGTCATCCGCGGCTGACGCCTCGTCCAGCTCGAACCAGAACAGGGCGCCACCGCGCGCGCCCGCGCGCACGCCGAGAGAGCCGCGATGCGATTCGACCAGCCGCTTGACGGTAGCGAGGCCGAGGCCGAGGCCGGGTGCGCCTGTGTCGGGCCCGCGAATGTACGG
Organism: Deltaproteobacteria bacterium; assembly: GCA_005879505.1. Classification (GTDB taxonomy): domain Bacteria; phylum Myxococcota; class Myxococcia; order Myxococcales; family 40CM-4-68-19; genus 40CM-4-68-19. Next base: position 1,850 of record VBKQ01000252.1, on the reverse strand, counting down.
CTCGAAGATCCGCGTTCCCAGCTGCGCCGGAATGCCCGGGCCTGTGTCCTCGACCTCGAAGAGCACCCGGCCGCGCCGCCGGCGGGCGCGCAGGAGGACCTGGCGGGTTTCAGCCTTGCCCAGGTACTTGAGCCCATTGCGCAATAGATTGCCCAGCACGCTCAGCAGCACGCCGGGGCTGCATGCCACCGCGCAGTCCGGCAAATCATCGATGCGCAGGATCGCCTGGCGCTGCGCCGCGAATGGCCGCAGCTCTTCGACCAGACCGGTGGCGACGGCGCGCACCTCGGTCCGTGCGCCCGCCTCCGGTGCGGCGCCGGCGCGCGCGAACTCGAACAGGCCATCGACGATCCCGCGCACCCGCGAGAGGCTGGCGTGCGCGCGGTCGAGGGCCTCGCGGGACTGGCCCGGGTGGCGCTGGATCACGGAGAGCGCCATGCTGACGGAGGAGAGCGGGCTGAGGATATCGTGGGCGACGCGCGCGGCGAACTCCTCCAGCTCCTCCGCCTTGCGCTGCATGAGGGCGTTGTGCTGCTGCTGAACGCGCTGGACCTGTCTCATCACCCGGACGGTCGCGAAGGCGGCCACCGCCGCGAGCAGTGCGCAGAGCGTGGCGAGCTGCCAGGCGATCCGACTTCCGCGGTACCGTACCGCTTCGATGCGCTGCGCGGCGCTTTCCGCCACGACGACGTTGTAGTCGACGAGGTCCTGCGCAACCAGGCTGGCCGCGTCGCCGAGCGGCCGCAACTCGCGGCGCACGGTCTGGCGGGCCCGGTCGCGGTGGCCGGCGCGGGCTTGCTCCAGCGCCCGCTCCGCGGCCTGTTCGAATGCAGGGAGCGCGCTCCGCAGCTTGCCCAGGAGCACCGCTTCCCGCTCGTCCGTGGGCAACGCTCCTGCCTGCGCGAGCAGGCTGTCGACGCTCCGTCGAGACTCCTCCACCTCGTCCCGGGCTTCGTCGTCACCCTCGATGGCCTCGATGACCCTCGCGTGCATCTCGCGAAGCTCCGCGCGCAGATTGCTGATGACGCGGATGTCGGGCGCTGCGTCCCGTGAAATCCGCGCCGCATCCGTGTCGATGACGCGCACGGAACGCTGCACCAGCAGCATGGCCCCGAAGTAGGCGGCGACCACGGCGACGAAGGCAACGGCCAGGACGCGGATCGAAGTCGTCATCGTGTTTTCAACACTAACGGGGTCGACGACGCCCGGCACTGGCAGATACCATCGCGACACACGCGACGAGGTGCATGCCTGGCTGGCGTTTGCGGAAAAGAGAAATGACGAAGCGCTCAGCCTCATGCGGCAGGTTTCGGACGCCCAGGACAAGATAGGAAAGTCAGAGGTCGACATCCCCGCCCGCGAAAATGTTGGCGGACATGCTGCTCGAGTTGAACAAGCCGGAAGAAGCGCTGACGAGCGCGGACGAGTCAAGCGCGATGGGCCGCCAGGATGGCTGCCGCCGATCGCTCGACGTCCTCCTGCGTGGTGCTCCAGTTGCAAACCGAGATGCGCATCAGCGCCCGTCCGCGCCAGACGGTTCCCGAGAGCCAGCAGGTGCCGTCGCGCTGCACGCGCGAGATGACCTCGCGCGTCCAGGCATCTCCTTCCTCGACCGAAGACCCGGGCCGCTCGAATCGCACCAGGACCTGGTTGAGCACCACTTCGTTGACCACGCTCACTCCCCGCGCTGCCGAGAGGCGCTCGGCGAAGAGGCGGGCGTGGTCGCAGCAGCGTTCGACCAGAGCGGCCATGCCGGCACGGCCGAGCGAGCGGAGCGCCGCATAGACCGTGAACCCGCGCGCCCGTCGGGAGAACTCCGGCGTCCATTCATAGTTGTCGCGCTCGCTGCT
>VBKQ01000251.1:13110-15657 GCA_005879505.1 Deltaproteobacteria bacterium | reverse complement strand
AAGTAGGCGTTGCAGTCGGCGCTTCAGAGCTGCCGGTCGTTTCGTCGAGGGCGCGTCACTGCCGGCAGTCGATCAGCACCTTGAGGTGGCTCTCGGGATCCGCCACCAGCGGATCGAAGCCGCGATCGACCGCGCCCTGGAGCGGAACGCGATCGGTGATGAGCGACTCGAAGTCGACCTTGCCGCGGCGCAGGAGCTCGATCGCCGGGATGTAGTCGTCGTTCATCGCATGGGATAGGGAAGCCCGGATCACGCGCTCGTCGAGCAACAGGGCGACGAGGTCGATCTCGCGCGGCCGGTCATGCACGCCCAGCACGACCGTCGTCCCGCTTCTCGCGGTGGCGGACAGCGAATCCGCCAACCCCGCCGCCGTGCCCGTGCACTCGAATACGACCGGGGCCCTTCCACCATCCGGGCTGGGTGGCGCTACCTCGAAGCCCATCGCCGCGGCGCGACCCAACCTCGCCGCCGACAGGTCACGCAGGGTCACCGAGTGCGCACCGGAAGAGCGGGCCACCTGGGCTGCCATCAAACCGATCGTGCCCGCGCCAAACACATGCACATCGACGCCGGCGACGCTGCCGGCCCGGCGCACCGCCCGAACCGCGACGGCGAGCGACTCGGCCAGCGCGCCCGCTTCATCGGGGAGGCTGGGAGGGAGCTCGGCGCACATCGACGCAGGCACGTTCACCGTCTCGGCAAGGGCGCCATCCATCATCAAGCCTATCACCGCATACTGCGGACAGAGCTGCCGGTTTCCGGACAGGCATGCGGCACACTGCCCGCAGCCGACGCTGTTCTCGAGGCCGACGCGCGTGCCGGGATCTATTCCGGCTCCGGCACCCGCCGCGACGACGACCCCCGCACCCTCATGGCCGAGGACCAGCGGAGCTTTGGCGCCGGTCAAGGGATGCGTTGTGGTCGGGATGACGACTGGCCCGTGCAGGTACTCGTCGATGTCCGTGCCACAGATACCGCAATAGGCGATCGCCACGGTGACCCAGCCGGCGGGTGGATTGGGCGGGGCGGGCCACTCCTGCACGCGAATGTCGTGCCTTCCGTGATAGACGGCGGCGAGCACGGCCCGCTTTTAGCACAGGGCGACGGTGCGGCTTGACTGGTGCAGTCCGGAGACATCGCTGACGCCAATATCGCCCGCCGCGCGCGCCGTGTCGCCGCGGTCACCACACGACACGAATGTCGCGATTGGGCGCGACCCACCGCACACGTGCCCGGCGCAATTGCCGGACCCACGCTGACGCGGACGCGCGCTCAGGACCGCCGCTGCAAGAACCACCACAGCGCGATCGCTGCGAGCACGGTCAGGCCCGCGACGGCCCACCAGATGCGCCGCTTCGAGCCCGTGACCAGCAGCACCGCCGCCGTCCAGGTCGGAGCCAGATCGAGCGCTGGCACCGCCTCCGCCGCCAGCGCCGGCAGCAGCGCCCAGTGAAATCCCAGCAGCTTGATCAGCACGGCCGCGACGAGCAGATCGAGCGCGTCGTTGAAGGGCGATGCGAAGCCCTCGCCGAAGAGCGGCGCCAGCGCGATCTGCAACACGTCCGCCCCGAGGGCGACCAGGCGCGCCGCGCGGACCCTACCGGGCGTAGCTTGCGTCGGTGCCCTGGAAGGCGCGGTGGAGCTCGTCGGCTCGATCGATCACCTCCTTCGGCAACGGCCGTGCTACGGAGTCGATGGCGGCGTCGAGGTGCTCGACCGATCCCGGTCCCAACAGGATCGAGTCGACGCCCGGCCGGGCCGCCACCCATTGGTACGCCAGCTCCACGGGGCTGCGGCCCGCCTCGGCTGCGAGCCGCGCGAACGCGTCCGCCAGATCGAAGAAGCGGTCGTTCAGATAGCGGCGCTGGTACATCGGGTTGCGGTCGAAGCGCGAGCCTGCTTCCGGCGGCGCGTCGCGCTTGACCTTGCCGGCGAGCAGCCCGCCCGCGAGCGGGTTGTAGACTGTCGTGTGCACGCCGTACTTGCGCGCGAACCGGAAGTACTCGACCTCCAGCTGGCGGACGAGGAGGTTGTACATCTGCTGCGAGACCCGCGGCTTGACCCCCGCATGGATCATCTCCAGCAGCTGCCAGGAGGCGTAGTTCGAAGCGCCGAACGCGCCGGCCTTGCCCGATTTGATGACCTTCTCCATCGCGCGCAGCGATGGTTCGAGCGGGCGGGAATGGTCCGGCTTGTGGAAGTAGTAGAGCTCGACGCGATCGGTCCCGAGCCGGCGCAGGCTCTCCTCGAGGGCGGCGGCGATCCGCTCCGGCGCCAGACCCTCCGCGTCGCTCATCTTCCCGATGCCGACCTTGGTGGCGATGCGCGCCTCCGGCCGGCGCTTGCCGAGCGCGCGCCCCAGGATCCGCTCCGATTCGCCATCCACGTAGACGTTCGCGGTATCGAAGAACACGAGCCCGCGCTCGAGGGCACGCTGGACGATGCGGTGCGCCTCCGGCTCCGGCGTGCGCTTGCCGAAGTTCATCGTGCCCACTACCAGCGCCGGGGGAGATCCTTCGCTTCTCGGGTCGAGGTATCGGTCCATGG
>VBKQ01000251.1:0-13078 GCA_005879505.1 Deltaproteobacteria bacterium | reverse complement strand
TCGGCGGTGAGCCCGACGTGGGAGCTCGCCGCGGGGCGGGTCACCAGCGTCTCCGGTCCGCCCAGGCTGGGAGCGTGCAACGGGATCGTCAGGCGCGAGAACATCCGCTCGGCTGCTCCAGCGCCGCCCTTCGGCTCGAAGCTGAGCATCGCCCCGAAATACGCGAACAGCTCCCGGGCGCGGGCGTGCTGCGGGTGGCTGGCAAGGCCCGGATGGTTCACCCCGGCCACGGAGGGGTGATTCTCCAGGAACCGGGCGACGGCGAGCGAGGTCGCGCACTGATGCCGGTACCGGACGCCCAGGGTCTTCAGCCCCCGCTGCAGCATGAAGCACGCGTGCGGATCGAGCGAGCCGCCGAGATGGTCGAGCGTGCGCTTCACCTCGCGCACCCGCGCCGACCGCCCCATCACCGCCCCAGCGATCAGATCGCTGTGGCCGTTCAGATACTTGGTCGCGCTGTGCACGACGAGGTCGAAGCCGTGTCGCAGCGGCCGCAGCGCGAGCGGAGTGGCGAAGGTGTTGTCGATGATGGAAACGAGGTCCCGCTCGCGCGCGAACGCGGCCGCGGCCGGTAGATCGGCGACGCGGAGCAGCGGGTTCGTCAGCGCCTCGACGTAGAGCACCCGCGTGCGCGCCGTCGCCGCCGCGCGCCAGGCGGCGGGGTCGTCGCCGGGAACGAACGTCACGGCGATGCCGAGCCGCGGCAGATCGCGGGTCATCAGGTCGTGCGTCCCGCCGTAGAGCCCCTCCTGCGCGATCAGGTGGTCGCCGGCGCGCAGGACGGAGAGGAGAGACGCGCTGATCGCCGCCATTCCGCTCGCCGTCGCCAGCGCCGCCTCGGCCTCCTCGAGCGCGGCGAGCTTGTTGTGCAGGGACTCGTGCGACGGGGTGTTCGACAGCCGGGCATAGCGGATGTCGTGATATCCGCGGGCTTCCGTCTCCTCGAACGTGCTCGATTGGTAGATCGGCATCGCCACCGCGCCGCCGTCGCGCGGCCGCGGTTCTCCGGCGTGGACCAGCAGCGTATCCGGGCGCATGGTGCCCTGCTTCTAGCCTGTCCCGGCGAATCGGAACAGATGCAGTCGCGCGCAAGTGTGACCAGCACAGATTGCGCTCTTGCGAGCTGTGCTGGTTCACGCCAGACTGAGGCCATGCAGCAGCTCCGTCTGTACGAACGCGTCTCCGGAAAGCTGGAAGAAGCGATGCGCGTCGGTGCCCTGCGGCCCGGAGATCGCCTGCCCTCGGTGCGCGGGTTGTCCGAGCGCGAGCGGGTGAGCGTCTCCACCGTGCTGCAGGCCTACCTGCAGCTCGAAGCCCGCGGGCTGATCGAGGCCCGGCCGCAGTCCGGCCACTACGTGCGCCGGCAGCGGCCGTTGCCGCCCGAGCCCCCGCCCACGCGGCCCGCGCCGGGCGCAACACCGGTGACGATCAGCGCGCTGGTCGCGAAAGTGGTGGAGAGTGCGCGCGATCCCGATCTGGTCCCGCTCGGCTGCAACCAACCCGATCCCGAGCTGTTTCCCTGGGGGCGGTTGGGCCGCATCGCCGCCGGCATCGCCCGGGACGGCGGAGGGTTCACCTACGAGCTGCCGCCGGGAGCGAGGTCCCTGCGGCGTCAGCTCGCGCGCCGGTCCGTGGAATGGGGCTGTGCGCTCTCCCCCGATGACTTTGTCGTGACCTGCGGGGCGATGGAGGCTGTACAACTCTCGCTGCTCGCGGTCGCCCGGCAGGGAGACGCGGTGGCGATCGAGTCGCCGGCGTATTTCGGGTCGCTGCAGCTGATCGAGGCGCTCGGGCTGAAGGCCGTGGAGATCCCGAGCAGCCCCCGGGACGGCATGGATCTCGACGCGCTGGAGCGGGTGCTGAAGACGCGCCGCATCGCCGCGGTCCTGGTGGTGACGAACTTCTCGAATCCGCTCGGCTGTCTGATGCCGGACGCGAACAAGGAACGCCTGGTGGCGATGCTCGCCGCGCGGGAAGTGCCGCTGATCGAGGACGACTTGTATGGCGACCTCTATTTCGGTCCCTCGCGGCCCCGCGCTGCGAAGTGCTTCGATCAGCGCGGCCTGGTGCTCCACTGCGGCAGCTTCTCCAAGACGCTGGCGCCCGGCTGGCGCATCGGATGGGTCGCGGCAGGAAGGTTCCGCGAGCGCGTCTCGCTCTTGAAGTTCGCGCAGACCATCGCCACGGCGTCGCTGCAGCAGCTTGCGATGGCCGAGTTTCTCGCCGGAGGTCATTACGAGCGGCACCTGCGCTCGCTGCGGAAGTCGGTCGCGGCGACGATGCGCAGCCTGGGAGATTGCGTGGCCGCCCACTTCCCTGCGGGCACGCGCGCCACCCGTCCCGAGGGAGGCGGCGTGATGTGGGTCGAGCTGCCCGCCGGAATCTCCGCACTGAGGCTGCATGATCGCGCGCTCGAGGCGGGGATCGCCATCGCGCCCGGGCCCATCTTCTCGGCGCGTCAGGGCTACGAGAGCTGCATCCGGCTCAGCTCCGGGGTCGTCTGGTCTCCGCGGATCGAGGCCGCAGTCGCCACGCTCGGGCGCATTGCCTCCGAGCTTCCCGATCGCCGGATGCCGGCCGGACGCCGGGCCACTACTGGTAGCTGATCATGCGCTGGCTCGTCGTCGCTGTGTTCGCCGTCGCGGCTTGCGCGCATGGGCCAACCCGGCCTGACGCGCCGCCGGAAGCCCTCCTCACCTGGGCGGACAAATATCCGCTCGCTGCCCAGGATCTCTGCACCTGGGAGAGAAACAATCCACAGGAGGCGATGCGCCTCGCACAGTGGGTGCGCGACCAGCCGATCCGCGTGGTCGACGCGTTGCCGTTCGCGGCGACGCATCCGGGCTTCAGGCCGGCGGCGGATCCGACCTGGCACGGGCATGTTCCGATGCCCGGCGATCTGGCGATCGCCCACCTGCTCTCGTGGGCGTTGCGGCACCCGGATGCAGCCCAGCAGCTCGAGCCGCCCGCGCTGAAGTGGACGGCCGAGCACCACGGCTGCTGACCGCTGGCTACGGCGTCTCGCGGTTCTTCGGATCCTGAACGCGTCCGCCTTCGCGCGGCGATTCCGGTTCTTCCGTCTCGCCGATACCCCCGCCCGAGCCGGGGACCGACTCGGGCGTGGTCCCAGGCCGTTCCAGCGTCTGGGTCGGCGCAGCGCCGCGCTCCCTGCGGCCCTGCATGCCGGCGCGGGGCGCCGCGCCATGGGGCAGCTCGAACGCGTTCTTCTCTTTCTGCTCCTGCGCTTGTTTCGTCCCTTCGACGATTCCGCCTTCGCCCTCTTCGGGGATCATTCCTTGTCCGCCCATGGAGGAAACGTGCGGACGCGCTGGGAGGAAGAGAAGCGGGCCGCCCGGCCGCGATGCGGCACGCCGGGCGCACGCGCGAACGGGGATTGCCACGTACCGCAACCACGGCACACCTTTGGAGGACCATCTGGGAGCCTCCAATGTGGAAAATCCTTGCGCTCGCGTTCGCATGCGTCGGGCTGCCCGCGCTCGCGCAGACCACCACGACGGTGACCTCGGAGCCGCAGCAGCCCGCGGCGCAGCCGCCGCCGTCCTCCACCACCACGGTGACGACGCAATCGCAGCCGCCACCGCCATCGTCCTCCACTCAGGTGGTGGTCAACCCGAGCGATCCCGGCTACGTCCCGCCCCCCCCGCGCACGACGGTGCGATCGGACGATGAGGTCGGCGGCGTGACCACCGCGCCCTCTGGCCGATCTGCGGTGGCGATCATCGCCACCGACGCCTTGTACGGCGGCGTGGGCGGAGCCCTGATCGGCGCGGGGATCACGCTGATCGACCAGGGAAACAACTGGGCGCGCAACCTCATGTTGGCCACCGGCATCGGGGTCCTCGCAGGCGCGGGTTATGGAGTGTACGAGGCTGCGACGCAGCCTCCGCCCAGGCGGGCCGTCGCGGACAGGAATGCCGCCGCCTCCGATACCGGTTTCAGCCTGACCGCGACCTCAGGGCAGTTCTGACGCGACGCGCGCCTCCTCCGCCGTGAGGCGAGGCACGCCGACGTGCTCGACGGCGCGCGCTCCGCACCAGGCGCCGATGCGCGCGGCCGCCTCCAGCGGAAGGCCGCGGGAAAGACCGACGGCAAGCCCCGCCAGGAAGCAATCTCCGGCACCCGTCGGGTCTCTCTCGCGCGCCGGATAGGCCGCGACCTGAAGCTCGCTCTTGCCGCGGAAGATGGTGCAGCCTCGCGGACCGTCGGTGACGAGGAGGATCAACTTCTTGCGAAGGGCCGGCACATCGAGCACCTCCGCTTCCTTGTGGCTCGCCTTGAGCACGTCGATCGCCTCCAGCGCGCCGGCGGCAGGCGGCCGGAGGATGACCTCACCCCGTGGCGAGATCTCCCGCACGATGGACTGCGCGTCCGCGATCACCATCCGGCTGATCTCCCGCAGCCTGCGCAGGGTCCGCAGGGGTACCTCTCCGGCGATGGCGCCGGCGACGCCGATGTCCCATTCCCCGCGCAAGTCGCCGGGCTCGATCGGCGGCGTCACCGCATCCACACGCTCCGTCCGCTCCGCGCCGCGATAGTCGCCGACGAAGGAGGTGGTCGGTCCCGGCACGACGATCGGTTCGCGCGGGACCGCCGCCGCGTAGAGAAAGTCCGTCCCGACCTTCGCGACCACCTCGTACGGCACGCCCAGGGCATCGAGGATCGCCGGCGCGTACGCCGCGGTCCCGCCGAGCGCCCGATGAACGGAACCGTTGCCGAGGATGGTGTCGTGGCAATAGTGTCCGGCGACGAGGATCGTCACGGAGCGGCTTGTCGCATCCCGGAGCGCGCCTTGCAATCGCTTCCGCAGCTCGAGGTGCTGTTCGACTCGACCGGTAAAGGCCTCGGCCTTCCCGCGCCGCTCTCGCGCGCCTACGGCGGGGATCTCGGGCTTGCGGGCGACTGCCTCGTGGCGAACTTCGTCGAGTCCGTGGACGGCGTGGTGGCGTTCCCCGATGCCGCGGGCGAGTCGGGAGCGGTCGTCAGCGGCGGATCGGCCCCGGATCGTTTCCTCATGGGGCTGCTCCGCGCCTGCGCGGATGCGGTGCTGATCGGCGCCGGCACCTTGCGCGCCGCGCCCGGGGACCTCTGGTTCCCGGAGTCGATCTTCCCCGCCGCGGCGTCACTGTACCAGCAGGCGCGCCGTGCGCTGGGGCTGACCGAGCGGCCGCGGCTGTACGTCGTGAGCGGCTCGGGACGCGTCGATCCAGGACATCCGGCGCTGCGCGATGGCGTGGTGCTGAAGGGCAAACTGGAGCCCGGGGAGATTCTCGCGGCTCTGCGACGTGACGGACACCGCCGCATCCTCTGCGAAGGCGGCCCCGGCCTGTTCGCCGAGCTGCTGGCGGCCAGGCTGGTCGACGAGATCTTCCTGACGCTCTCGCCCCGGCTGTTCGGGCGGTGGGCGGGCGACGCGCGAAAGGCGCTCACCGAGGGGCGCGACCTCGCCGGCGCCCGGCTCGAGCTGGTTTCCCTGCGCCGGCACCAGTCGCACCTGTTCCTGCGCTACCGGTGTGGGTGACGGTGATGCGCATCGGATACGTGCGCGTGAGCGTTCGTGAGCGCGTCGTGGCGGTGCGGATGCGAATGCGGCTCCGCCAGCGGACCGTCGTGCGCGTGCTGATGATGCGAGTCGTGCACGTGCAGGTGATCGTGCTCGAGCGGCTGGTGCGTATGCAGGTGCTCGTGTCTCAGGCGCAGAAGCGCAGCGACTCCGAGCGCCATGAGGGCCGCCGCAGCCACGTCCAGGGACGCGGGCCGGTCACCGAGGAGCGGGATCGCCGCCGCGGCGCCGGCGAACGGAGCCGCCGCGAACAGCGCGGCCTGCCGCGCGGCGCCGAGCACGCGCTGGGCTCGCAGATAGAGGAGCAGGCTCGCACCGTAGCTGACGGCACCGAGCGCCAGGGCGGCGGCGCAGGCACCGATCGGCGGAAGCGACTGACCAAGCGCGAGCGAGAGAGCGAGATTCACCGCCCCCGCGCAGAGCGCTTTGATCCGCAGCACCTGCACCGGGTCCTTCAGCGCGAGGCGCGCGGCGAGGTTGTTGTCGAGCGCCCAGCAAGCGCAGGCGAGCGCGATGGCGGCGGCGCCCACTCCGGAACCCGACCACTCCCCGCGCGCGCCGAGCAGGGCCGCACCGGCCATGATCACCGCGGCGGCCAGCGCCTCGCGCCGGGAGAGGTGCTCGCCGAACGCGAGCACGGCGAGCGCGATGGTGAAGGGCGCCTCCAGGTTCAAGAGGAGCGATCCCGCAAGCCCGCTGACGCGCGCGAGGCCCCAGAGCATGAGCACTGGACCGAGTGCCGCCCCGGCGATCACCGCCGTGGCCAGAACCGGAGCATCGGCACGCGTCAAGGGCGCCTCGCTGCGGCGAGGCCGGGCGACCACGAACGCTGCGCCAGCTCCGAGGTAGAGGAGCGCGGCGAGCATGATCGGCTGCGTCCGCGGCAACAGCAGCTTGGAGACCGGCGCCCCAAGCCCGAAGAGCAGGGCAGAGCCGAGCCCGAGCACGGAACCGCGCAACCGGTCCTCGCCGCCCATCTCCCGAAGTCTACTCTAGGCGGAGAGTGCCTGCTCCAGATCGGCGATCACGTCCTCTGCGTCCTCGAGCCCGACCGACAAGCGCACCAGGTCGTCGTAGATGCCGATCGCCTCGCGCTCCTCGCTGGTCAGCTCGAAGTAGGACATGTACGCGGGCTGCTCGATCAGCGTCTCCGCCGCGCCGAGCGAGGGCGCGATGGTGGCGAGCTTGCACGCGTCGACCACGCGGGAGGTCTCCCGGGCGCTTGCGCGAAGGCGGAAGCTGACCACTCCGCCGAATCCGCGCATCTGCCTGCGCGCGATCGCGTGATCGGGATGGCTCGGAAGACCCGGATAGAACACCTGCCGCACGCGCGGGTGCTGCTCGAGCCAGCGCGCGACGGCCAACGCCGTCTCGTTCTGCCGGTTGACCCGGAGCGGCAGGGTCTTGAGGCCCCGGATGAGCAGGAACGCGCTCTGCGGGTCGAGCACGGCGCCGAGGACGCCGCGCAGGTCCCGGATGGCCTGGACCAGGCCGCTGCGCCCGCACACGACCCCCGCCAGCAGGTCGTTGTGCCCTCCGAGGTACTTCGTGCAGGAATGGATCACCAGATCCACTCCCTCGTCGAGGGGACGTTGGTTCACCGGAGTGGCGAAGGTGCCGTCGATGATCAGGTTCGCGCCGGGACAGGCGTCCCGCGCGCGGGCGAACAGCGAGAGATCGGCGACGCGCAGATATGGATTGGTGGGCGACTCGGCCAGGATCACCTTCGTCCGGCCAGGGCGCAGGGCGCTGCGCAGCGCCGCCTCGTCCCCGGGCTCGACCAGGGTCGACTCGATGCCGAGCCGGGAGAGAAAGCGCGTGACGAACTGCCGCGTGCGCCGGTAGCAGTCCTTGGTGAGGACGACGTGATCGCCTCCCTTGAGCAGCTCGAAGAGGGCAGTGGTTGCGGCCGCCATTCCGCTGGAGAAGAGCGCGGCATCTTCGGCTCCCTCCAGGGCGGCGAGCTTCTTCTCCGCGGCGCGGACGGTGGGGTTTCCGTACCGGCCGTATTCCTCGCGCTCGATGTCACCCTTGAAGTACCGCTCGATCTCCGCGGTGTCGGCGAAGGCGTAGGTGGCGGACCAGACGATCGGGGTGGTGACGGAGTCGTGCGCCTTGTTGCGGGGCTCACCCCCGTGCACGGCGAGCGTCCCGGGCTTCGGTTCTTTGGAGCGGATATTGGCCACGGCGGGCAACCTTCCCGCCCACCACGATGGCTGAAAAAAAAGCCCAGCCGCTTAGAGTGAGATTTGTAAGGCGCGTCACTCAAGGTGGGCGAAAGTCCGCGCCGCCCGGGGCCGCCGGGCACCGCGCAACCTAACCAAGCACGGCCCCGGTGTCAAAGAGGTTCGCTGCGAGACGACCTCAGCTGGATGGACGCGGCTCGAGCGGCACGATGCCGGCGGCCTCGAAGAGGGCCATGTCCTGCGCGTATTCGGGATTGCCGGTGGTGAGCAGCTTCTCGCCGAAGAAGACGCTGTTCGCGCCCGCCATCATGCAGAGGAGCTGTGCTTCCTCGCTCATCTGCTGGCGGCCGGCAGAGAGGCGCACCATCGCGCGCGGCATCAGGATGCGCGCGGTGGCGATGGCGCGGACCATCTCCAGCGTGCTCACCGGCGGGGCCCCGGCGAGAGGAGTGCCGGGGATGGCCACGAGCATGTTGATGGGCACCGATTCGGGATGCGGATCCTGCGCGGCGAGCGTGCGCAGCATCTCGCAGCGATCGTCCACGGACTCGCCCATCCCCAGGATGCCCCCGCAGCAAACCGTGATCCCCGCCCGGCGCACGCGCTCGAGCGTGCGCAGCCGATCGTCGTACACGCGGGTGGTGATGATGTCCCCGTACTTCTCGCGGCTGGTGTCGAGATTGTGGTTGTAAGCGTCCAGGCCCGCCTCCTTGAGCCGGCGCGCTCGCGCCAGGCGGCCCCCATGCAGAACCGGGTGGCGCCGGCCGCGCGGGCCTTGCGGGCGGCGGCGAGCACGTCGTCCAGCTCCATCAACGGCTCGGCCGGCACGCCGGTGTGGTAGCGCGCCGCCTGCGGGCAGTAGGCGCAGTCCTCGGGGCATCCACCGGTCTTCACCGAGAGCAGCGAGCAGAGCTGCACCTTGTTGTCGCCGAAGTGCTCGCGGTGCACCCCCTGGGCGCGGTGGAGCAGGTCGAGCAAGGGCAGATCGTGGATCGCTCGTACCTCCGCGAGCGTCCAGTCATGTCGGATCATGCGCCCTGAGTATCACGCGACCGCGTCTTCGACCACGCGGTTGCGGCCGGCCTGCTTCGCCTCGTAGAGGGCCGCATCCGCGCGCTTGAGGAGGTCTTCCGGCCCGCGCATCTCGGCGTCGAGCTCGGCCACTCCCACGCTCACCGTCACTTTCACGGCGCCGTCGTCCGTCTTGATCGGCTCGTCCGCCACCCGCTTGCGAATCCGTTCTGCGAGCACCGTCGCCGCGTTGTGCTGCGTGGTGCCGGGGAGGACGATGGCGAACTCCTCGCCGCCGTATCGCCCGAGGACGTCCACCGACCGCAGTGCCCCGCGGCACCGCTCCGCCAACGCCCGCAGCACCTGGTCTCCGACGTGATGCCCGTGGCGGTCGTTGATCCGCTTGAAGTGGTCGACGTCGAGCATCATCGCCGTGAGCGGGTGGCCGAATCGGCGCGCGTTGTCGTACTGGAGCTGCGCCAGGTCCATGAAGTGGCGCCGGTTGTACGTGCTGGTCAGGCCGTCGAGGGTAGCGAGCCGCTGCACTTCGTCGAAGAGCCGCGCGTTCTCGACTGCCATGGCCGCGGGCTGCGTGAGCGACTGCGCGAGGCGCACGTCCGCTTCGGTATACGGGCGGTTGCTCTCCAGGCAGACCACGCCGATCATCACGCCGCGCCGGATGAGCGGCAGCGCCATCATCTGCCGGCCGTCGTTGACCGCCGGCTGCAGCGTGGTGATGGCCCGTTCCACGTGCACGGAGTTCGGCACCAGGCGGTGCGACTCGTCCTTCCCGCGCGCGCCGCGGCTCACCACCACGTCCATGGCGTCGCGCGTTTCGACCAGGATGGATGCTTCCTGGAAGGGGACGGCGCGGGCGAGACTGTCGAGGAGCCGCTCGAGGACCTGCTTCAATTCCAGCGTCTCGGAGAGGGCCAGCGTGGCCTTGAGCGCCTCGCGCTCGCGCAGACCGCGGGTCATGGTGTTGAAGGCATCGGCCAGCTCGCCGAGCTCGTCGCGGCGCCGGACGTCGACGTGCGTCTCCAGGGCGCCTGCGGTCACCGCCAGCGCGGCCTCGCGCAACTTCTGCACCGGCGCCGTGACGGTGCGCACGGAGCTGAAGCCGAGGAGCACGGCGACCAGCAGCCCGAGGGCGAGCCAGAGATACGCATCGCGCGCCAGATGGCGCAGCGGCCCGAGCGCCTCGTCGGCGGATTCCTGGACGATCACCCTCCATCCGAGCAACGGCACCGGCTCGTTGGCGCCGAGCCATTCGCTGTTCTGTCCGCCCTTCACCAGCGGGTGGTCGCGCATCGAGGCCTGCTTCAGCATCAGCTGCCGGTCCGGATGCAAGATGATCTTGTTCTCTCCGTCGAGGAGGAAGGCGGCTCCGGTTTCGCCGGGGCGGAATCGCTCGAAGCTCTCCGCCAGCCGCCGCAGCGAGATCTCTACCGCCACGACCCAGCGGGTGTTGCGCGTCCCCGGTACGGCGACGGCGAGGACCAGGCGGGGGATGGGGCGGCCGCGGACGTCGGGGACCACGTAGACGGGGCCGATGGCGAGACCCGCCTGGAGTGCTCCTTGGAGAGGTACCTTGCCGGCGTAGCTGGAAAGCGCGGCATCGTCGATCGCCTCGTGCTCCGACGCCAGCACTCCCTGCAGCCGGGGGAAGCGGATGATGTTTCCCACGGCATCCGCGCGCGCGTCGAAGAGGCCGACGATGTCCGCTCCCCGCGTTTCCTTGTAGATGAGCAGCAGCGCCTGCTCGCGGGCCTCGGGGTCGAGCTCGTTGAGCCGCAGCGTCGAGGCCGCGAGCGTCAGTGAATCGAGCTTGTCGACCAGCGAGCGGTGCACCTCGGCCGCCAGGGCGCGCGCGTCCTGCGCGTAGATCTCGTCGAGCTGGCTGCGGAGCGCCTCGCGGCCGCGCGGCAGCGTAAACGCGGTTGCGAGCAAGAGCGGGAAGCAGGTAGCCGCCGCGAGGAGGAGCGACAGCTTGACCGGAAGTCGCATCGGGCCTTGGGAAGCGGTTGGCGGCCCCCCAGGGCCGGGACGGAAAGAATGCTAGCACGGCCGCTTTCCTGCGGGAATTCAGGGGTGTACGAGCCTGTGGGCGGCGAGCGCCAAGGCGTCGTCGAGCTTCTCCGGCGCGCCGCTGCCCTGCGCGAAGTCCGGTCCGCCGCCCCCCTTTCCACCCAGCACCCCGAGCGCGTCTTTCAGCAGGGCGCCCATCGGAACGCCGGGCGCGTCTTTCGGGCGAGCGAATACCAGGTATGCGCGCCCGCCCTCGACGGCGGCGAGCAGCGCGGTGCCTCCGTCCTGGGCGATCCGCTGCGCCACCGCGCGGGCGAACGCGGCGCCGCGACCGAGCTTTGCAACCACGGGCGACCCCTGCGCCTTCAGCCGCACAGCCTCGAGCTGGGCGAGCTCGTCGAGCAAGGCGTCCGATGCCTTGCGGCGCGCCTGCGCCTCCACCGCGACCCGGGCCGCAGCCTGCGCGACCTCCGCGGGCGCCGCCTTCAATGCTTCCGCCGCTCCGCCCAGCACCTCGCTCGCCTCGTGCAGCAGCCGGACGACGCGCGCCCCGCATGCGAACTCGACGCGCGACTTTCCCTCGCCCCACTTCTGCGCCTTGAGCACCGCGATGCATCCGACTTCTCCGGTGCGCGCCGGATGCGTCCCTCCGCAGGGCGAGGCGTCCACGCCCTCGACGACCACCACGCGATCGCCTTTCACCGGCTCCTTCCGCAGCGGCAGCCTGGCACGCTCGTCGCCGGCGAAGTCGCGCGCAATCACGGGGAGATCGCGCCAGACGCTCTCGTTCGCGAGCGCTTCGGCGCGCGCGGCGTCCACCTTTCCCAAAGGTGCATCGAGATCGATGGTGCAGGTGCGTTCTCCCAGGTGGAAGGAGACCGTCGGCGCGCCCAGCTTGTCGAACGCCGCGGAGAGCAGATGCTGTCCGTGGTGCTGCTGCATGTGATCGAACCGGCGCGGCCAATCGATCTGGGCGGCGACTTCTCCGGGCTCGATCGTCCCAGCCAGCACGTGCAGGACAGCGCCGCCGCGCTCCTGCGTATCGATCACCGTGGCCGCTCCCAGCGTGCCGCGATCGCCCGGCTGTCCTCCTCCCTCGGGATAGAAGGCGGTGCGATCGAGGATGGCTGCTGGCTTTCCCTCCAGCTCGCGGACCTCCAGCACGCGCGCGCGAAAAGACTTGAGGTACGGGTCCTTCAGGTAGAGGCGCTCCGTCATCGCGCGGCAAGTTAGCGCATTCCCGCACGGCGGGGATCTTGCGGGAACAGCGCCAGCTGGCCCTTGCGCGCGGGCTCCGCCAGGCCGGAGACGTCGCGCCCGCCGTACTCGTGCGAGCGGTCCCGCTCCGCTTCCAGGTATTGCTCGAGCTCGGGGCCCGATGCGGTGCCCTCCAGCCGGCGCGCTTGCTCGTCGAGGCGGCGAATGGCTTCGAGCTTCTCCCTCCGACCAGCCGCGCTGCTCCGACGGCCTGCTTCAGGACGGAGATTGTCCGGTCATACACCTTGAGCGGCACCGGAAACGGATGGCCGTCCTTGCCGCCGTGGGCGAGCGAGAAGCGCGCGGGATCGGCGAAGCGGCAGGGAGCGCCGTGGAGCACCTCGGCGACCGCGGCGAGCGCCTCGACCGTGCGGGCGCCGACACCGGGCTGCAGGAGGAGCTCGGGGAAGTCGCGCGGCGCTGCTTCACGAGCCGCCGCGAGCGTGCCATGCAGGCGGCGGATGAAGACGTCGGATCTGCGGACCTCATGGTGGGCAGGCAGCTGAAGACGAGGCAGCTCGCGCAGCACGCGCTCCGGCTCGCGCGAGAGCTCCAGGGTAGCCTCCCGGGAAGCTCCGGCACGCCGATCCGTGAGGTTCAGGATCGCTGCGCCCGGCCGGCCTTCGATGGCCGCGTGCGGCTCCTCCACGAAGCTGCGCACGCCTTCCGAGAGCCAATGGTAGCGGCGGGCCTGGCGGCGATCGGTATTCATTCCCTGCTGGACCACCGTCCAGGCGCCGTCGTTTGCGACCACGAAGCCGTGCAGGTAGAGGTCGAAGCCGTCCTGCACCAGCGCGCTGTCCACCTTGGCGACGAGGCGGCTGGTCCGCGCCAGCGCGGCGCCGTCCACGCCCGTGCGATCGCCGAACTGCATCAGCTCGGCAGGGGTGCTGCGCGAGTGGCGCCCGCGGCCGCCGCAGACCGTGATCCCGAGGTCGCGCTCGCGCCCGGCGAGCCCGCGTTTGAGCGCGCCGAGCACGCTCGTGGTGATGCCGCTCGAATGCCAATCCATCCC